>JAEUJK010000494.1 GCA_016794735.1 Gemmatimonadota bacterium
TCCTGCGGCAACATCAGGAGGACGTCGCCAACCAGCGACGCCACCAGGCCGCGCACGACCCACGTGCGGTACGGGCCGGCGACGGCCCGCGTGTCGTACAGGGCGAGGGCGATGACCAGCAGCGTCGCCAGCGGCTTGAACACGTAGACCTGGGTGAGGTCACCCGTGGACACGGCTCGGAGGAGGAACGCGACCGCGGCCAGCAGGAGGGCGGCAAGGGAGAACATGCGCAGGAAGCTAACCGCGGCGGACTCGACCGCCCTGCGTCGATGCCCGGGTGCGCTACATTGTGCGTCCCCGGTCGGACGCGTCCGGGACGACAGCGCTCACTCGCCGTGCCGCATCAGCTGGATTTCTTCCCCGAACAGGTTCGCATTGACCGGCTCGACCCCGCGGCGACCGCTGGAACGCGCACGCGGGTGGAGGCCATTTACCTCGTGCGCTTCGAGTGGGAACGGGCCGCCCATCAGGTGTTCCATGACCAGCATGGGGTGTACTGCGCCGAACATGGGCGTTCTTGTCGGGCTGTGAGCGCCGTCACGGCAGGGGTCCGCCGGTAGCCTGCATGGTGCGGATTGCGCCGGGGTCATCTGCAGCCGGTGCGTGAGATGTGCTGACCTTTCGGGAGACGCGATGAAATACTGGTTTGTGCTGGCCATGTCGGTTGCGCTGGTTGCCTGCGGCTCCGATGGACCCACCAACAACTCGGGGGTCGCCAGCGTCTCCATGAACGCCAACGCCATCGTCCTGATCCCGGGGCAGACCGAACAGCTGGTCGCCACGGCCAAGGACGCGGCCGGGAACACGCTGAGCGCGGGGAACATCACCTGGCGTTCCGCGAACACCGCGATCGTGACGGTGAACGGGAGCGGTATTGTCACGGCGGTTGCCGTCGGCCAGACCGATGTCACGGCCACGATCGATGGGCGCGTGGGCACCACGCGGGTGACCGTGGGTCCCGTGCCGACCACCGCGCGGGTCTCCATGCCGGGCCTCTCGTTCACGCCGTTCACGACCATCATCAAGCGTGGCGGCACCGTGACCTTCGAGTTTCCCCAACTCGCGCACAACGTGATCTTCGAGGCCAGGACCGGCGCACCGCAGGACATCCAGGTCACCTCGAGCGTGAACATCACGCGAACCTTCGGGACCGCGGGGCTTTTCCCTTACGACTGCACGCTGCACCCGGGGATGAAGGGCGAAATCAACGTGGTGCCCTGAGGGCAACCGGCGGGCGCTGACCATTCATTGGGTTCGAAAGAGAAAGCGGCGGGCGATTGATGATCGCCCGCCGCTTTGCTTTCGTGCCTTCGACCTGAGCCTACTTGGTGACCCCTCGCATCACCGGTGTGTAGCCCGGGAAGATGACGCCGAGGTTGCTGTTCCCGAGGCGGTTCTGCACGATCTCGGCGAGGACGTCGCGATGGTCGATCGTGACGGCCAGGTCCTGGCGATCGGCGAGGTTCTCCTGCGCCAGCGGGCGCCAGTTGTTCGTGAGGACGCGCCCGCCGTTGATGCCGCGGCCCAGCGCGAACATCGCGGTTGCGCGGCCATGGTCGGTGCCGCGGCTTCCGTTCTCGCGCACATTGCGCCCGAACTCCGACAACACCACCACGGTGACGTTCTGCGTGAGCCCCGAGGCGATGCAGTCCTGCCAGAAGGCGCCGATGGCCTGCGACAGCTGCGTCATCGTGCCGGCCATGCTGCCGCCTAACGGGTCCTGGTTGGTGTGGGTGTCCCACCCACCAATGTCCAGGTGTACGGCCTCGACGCCGATGTCCGCCTTGATGAGGGCCGCCGAGTTGCGCAGGCCGCGCCCGAGCCCCGTGTTGGGGTAGACCGCGCCGTTCGCGGGGGCATAGCCGGCGACGTTGAGCGACCGCAACATCGTGATCGTGTTGAGGGCGTCGTTGGCGGCCGCCTTCACCGGGTCGATCGTCTCGCTGTATTCAGCGGCCAGCCAGTCCTGGCGGGCCGTCCGCGTCGCCGTACTCCCGGCGATTCCATAGTTCGCGGGATCGCTGATCGGCAGCGCCTTGGGTGATCCCTTGAGCGTCTCGGCGAGGCCGTCGGCCAGCGTAATCGCGCGCAGCGAGGCCCCGTTCTTCATCGGCGAGGTCATCGCCAGGTGCCGCCCCAACCAGCCGGTGTTCAGCGTCGGGTCGGCCGCCTTGCCCAGTTCCATGTAATGCTGGGCGTCGAAGTGCGAGCGCGTGTTGTACGTGAGTCCCGCGCCGTGCACGACGAGCAGGTTGCCCGCCTGGTAGGCCGGCACCAGGAAGCGCATGGCCTGCGGGAAGCCGAAGAAGTTGTCGAGGGCGATGGCGCGATTGGCGGCGGTGCTATCGGGCCGTGGCACCGCGATCGTCGGCCGCCCGCTGTAGTACAGGGGATCGCCAAACGGGACGCATAACGAGAGTCCGTCGGCGCCCCCGCGCAGGAAGATCGAGACGATCACGTCCCGCTCCGCCACGAACGAGTCGGCAAAGGAGACCTTGGGCAGCCACTCGGGGTGCGCCCAGGCAAAGAGCGCGGCCCCGCTCAAGCCACCCGTCGTCGCGAGGAAGTCGCGACGGCTGGTCAGTTCGTTGTATTCGTTACACGCACAGGCGTCGTGTTCCAGTCCGCTCATGGGGTACTCCCGTCGGGTGGGCGCAGTGCGCGGTTAGAGCCAGGAAAACGTCGAGGAACTCAGCGCGAGGGCGATCCCCTCGCGGGCCCGGGCGGTGTTCCACGTGCCCGCGGCGAGGTAGGTGCGAAGCTGCGCCGACAGTCGCGCCGGCATCTCACCGCCAAAGAGGTGCGTGGAGATCGCCGCCACCACCGTGTCCGGCGTGTTGGACGCCGCGTTCGCTGCGTTCCAGAAGCGCCCGAAGTCCATCGACGCCTCGGTCGAGGTCGTCGTCGTGATGTAGTTGGCGAAGTTCCAGCGTTGCAGCACGCCGCCGGCCCAGTAGTCGGCGCGGTCCGGGTAGCCATCGGGCGGCTCCCACGCGAACAGCCCTTGTCCGAGCAACGGCAGGTAGCGGAACGTGAGCTGCGTGATCTTCGGCGACACCGTCGTCGGGTTGATCGTCGCGCGCATCGCCGCCAGCAGGAACGTGTACGGACGCTTGTACTTGGGCGTGGCCGCCAGGAGGTTCGACGGCGTCAGCACGGCACGCACCATCGAGGGAATGTCCCCGTTCGTCTTCGTGTAGACCGACGCGACCGCCGCGATCTGTGCCGCGCTCGGGTCGTACTGCAGGAAGTACCGGAGCATCTTCCACGAGATGTACTCGGCCGTCTTGGGATGCCGGGCGAGATACGCGACCATCGTGTCGCCGTCGGTCTTGCCCTGCGCGCCCGCACTCGACGGCATCGCGGCAATCCGCTGGCCGAGCACCGTCTTCTCCGTGAAGTCGTGGCCGTTCGGGTCGAAGGCGAAGTTGCCGCGCCCCGCGAGCGTCCACCCGGTGAGGCATCGCGCGAGTTCACGCACGTCCGTCTGCGAGTAGCCGCCGTTCACGCCCACGGAATGCAATTCCATGATCTCGCGAGCGTAGTTCTCGTTGAGCGTCGTGCGGCGGTTGCGCGTGTTGTCCAGGTACTCGAGCATCGCCGGCGAGTGCGCACTCGCGGTGAGCATGTCCGGGAACTTGCCCAGCGCATGCTTCCGGATCACCTCGCGATCGTCGATGATCTTGAGGTAGCGGACGTCGTTGTAGGAGATGTTGAAGTGGTCGCTCCACAGCTCGACCAGGCGCTCCTGCAACTGGCGCTTGGAGAACGCGGCCCGGAACACCGTCGACTCGAACAGCTGGTCCTGGACCATGCGCGCGTCGACGTTGTACAGGGTATCGGGCGTTCCCGTCAGGTAGGGGGCATTGGACCCGACCCACGACTGCACGAAGCCGTCCTCGATCTTCGACGGCGACAGGTGGTAGTTGAGGTAGCCGTAGAAACCCAGCTTGTTCGCGAGCTTCATCTCCTCCTCGGTGACGCCGTTCGTCACGCGCCGCACCAGGCGCGTCAACGCGGCGTCCCAGCCCTTCGTCGTGATCGTCACCTTGCGGAACGGATCGAACGACGGGTCGGGCGCCTGGTTGAGCAGGCGGCGCACCATGCCGCGCGCGGCGCTGGTCTTCCCGGCCGGCGGCTGCTGCGCCTCCGCCGTCGTCGCGCGTGAGAGGGACGCCGCCGCCAGCGTGGCGCCGAGGGTGAAGAACCGACGACGCGAAGTGGGTTCGTCGTTGGGCCGTGCAGCGTCCTGACGATCGGGTTCGACGTCGAGCGTGGCTTCGGTCAGTTCCTTCATGCGAGTCCCCGGTGGATCATGATCGCGAAAAAGGGCACCCAACCTCGGTACCCCGAAGGGTCGGCGGAACCTGCGCCAACCCGTTGGACAATGCAAATACCATCCCACCCTGATGCGCCGTGCCCTAGCGCACAGGACGCCGAGTCCAGTTGCCGCCAATCACCTATTTCCGAATGCGTGGCGCACCACCGAATCGGGTCAGCGCCGCGCACCCGCCAGACCAGTTGCAGCTTGCATCTCCCGTCGCCCGCGTCCGGTCCTTCGTCCTTCCCGCGCCGTTCGGGCGGAATGCCCGACTACTGACCGATGAGGTCGGCATCCTCGCCGCTGCCACCCGCCTTGCCGTCGCGACCAAACGTCATGAGGTCGAACCCGTTGGGGTTCCGGACCCCAGGGCTGGCGTACACCCACGGACGCCCCCACGGATCTGCCGGGACGTCCTTGCGGAGGTACGGGCCTCGCCAGGCGGGTGCCGCGGACGCGCCGGGATTCTCCCGCAACGCCTTCAACCCCTGCGCGGTGGTCGGATAGGTGCCGTTGTCCAGCCGATAGCTGTCGAGTGCCGCGCCGAGGGTCGCCATCTGGGTCTTCGCGGCCACGTCTCGCGCCTCGCTCACGCGCCCGAAGATCTGCGGGGCCACGAGCCCCGCGAGGAGGCCGAGCACGATGATCACCACCACCAGTTCGATGAGCGTGAAGCCGCGGCGTCGGGTCATGGAAGGGTCGCGTTGATGGAGTAGATCGCCTGCAACATGGCCAGCGCGATGAAGCCGACCAATCCCCCGAACACCACGATCAGCGCCGGCTCCAGCACGCCGACCGCCTGCTGCAACCGGCGTTGCACGCCGGCCTCGAGGGTATCAGCGACGCGACCGGCGGCGGGGCCCAACGACGCGCTCTCCTCGCCGACCGCCAGCAACTGCACCGCCAGCGGCGGCAGCAGCCCGTCGAGTGCCTCGGCCACGCGTGTGCCACGCTCCACGCGCGCAATCGCGCCATCGAGCGCGCTCCCGAGATGTTCGTTAGGCACGGCGGTCCGCGCAATCCGCGCCGCCGCAAGCAGCGGTGTGCCGCCCTCGAGCAGGATCCCCAGGCTGCGTGCGAAACGTGCGGCGCAGATGTCCAGCTCCACGGCACCAGCCAGCGGCAGGCGCAGGCGCCACGCGTGCCAGCGCGCCCGCGTGTCCTCGGCGCGGATCGCCCAGCGGCCAGCGGCGAGTCCGACCACGGCCAACACGAGGGCGACGGGGCCGAAGCGCGTCACCCAGCTGCTCGCGCCGACGAGGATGCGCGTGCTCAGCGGAAGGACCGCCCCCGAGGCGTCGAGCATGGCCACGAACCTTGGGACGACAAATCCCAGGAGCACCAGCACGCCGGCGCCGGCGATCACCCCGAGGAGCGCGGGATAAAGCAGCGCGCCCTGCAGTCGCACGCGCAGGTCGCGCGCGGCATCCAGCTGGTTGGCCAGGCGTTCCAGGGCGGGGGCGAGGCTTCCCCCTTCTTCCCCGGCCCGCACCAGTGCCGGGGCCAATGCCCCAAACAGTTCCGTGCGGGCGCGAAGCGCCGTCGCCAGCGGCTGGCCGGCCAGGACATCCGTCCGCACCGCGTCGAACGCCGCCGCCACGTCGGGGTGGCCCGCGTGCGCAGCAGCAAAACGAAGGGCACGTTCCAGCGTGGCGCCACCACTCACCAGTGACGCGAGCGCCCGCACGGCGGTGGCGAGCGCGTCGTCGCGTGAGCCTCGCCATGGGCGCATGGCCCGCACGCTGCTGTCGCCCGAGGTGAGGTCCACCGGCACGAGGGCGCGTCGGCGCAACTCCTCCATCGCCTCCTGTCGCGTCCCGGCGTTCAGCTGCCCCTCGACGAGGTCACCCGTCGCCGTGGCCGCACGGAATTGCCACAACGCGCCCGCACTCATGCGGCGTCGCTCCCCTCGGTGACGCGCAGCACTTCCTCGCGCGAGGTCTGTCCCGACCGCACCATCGCGTCGCCGGCTTCAGCAAGGAAACGCGTGCCGCTGGCGCGCGCGAGTTGGCGCAGCGTGGCCAGTGATTCGCGCCCGACGACGGCGCGGCGGAGTCCCTCGTCAGGCACGAGCAACTCGTACAACCCCGCGCGCCCGCGATACCCCGAGCCGCGGCAGGCGTCACAGCCCTGCGGGACGCGGCTCCCATCCCCGGCGGGCCGGGCACAGGTGTCACACAACACGCGCACGAGGCGCTGCGCGAGGATCGCCTGCACCGTGGCCGCCACGAGGTAGGGCTCGATCCCCATGTCCACCAATCGCGTCACGCCACTCGCGGCATCGTTGGTGTGCAAGGTGGAAAACACGAGGTGCCCAGTCAGCGCGGCCTGCACGGCCACCTCGGCCGTCTCGCGGTCGCGCATTTCTCCCACCATCACGATGTCGGGGTCGTGCCGCAGGATGGACCGCAACGCCTGGGCAAAGCCGAGTCCCGCCTTGCGATGCACCGGCACCTGCGTGACCCCGGGCAACTCGTACTCCACCGGATCCTCGACCGACACGACCTTCACCCCCGGCGTATTGAGGTACGAGAGGGCGGCGTAGAGGGTGGTGGTCTTGCCCGATCCCGTGGGGCCGGTGGCGAGCACGAGCCCGCTCGTCCGGCGCAGCACGCCCCGCAGGCGCTCGGCGAGGTCGGCGGGCATGCCTAACGTGTCGAGCGTGCGGGCCTGGCCCCCGCCATGGTCGAGCACACGCAGCACGGCGGACTCCCCGTGCAGCCCGGGAAGCGTGGCCACGCGCACATCCACGTCGCGGCCGCCGTGTCGCACGCGGGCGCGCCCGTCCTGCGGGAGACGCCGCTCCGCGATGTCGAGCCCGGCGAGCAGCTTGACGCGACTCAGCGCGCCGGCGGCGAGGGCGACGGGGTACCGCGCGAGGTCCCGCAACACGCCGTCCTCGCGCAACCGCACGCGCAGGCCATCCGCGGCGCTCTCCAGGTGCACGTCGCTGGCCCCGCGGCGCAACGCATCGGCCAGCGCGGCATTCACGAGTTGGACCACCGGCGCATCGTCCGCCTGGGCCCGCAGGTCGCCGAGGCCGGCGGCGTCGGTGGCCGCGGACGCAGTGGCCGTCGTGGCGTCGCGACCGGCGCCCAGCAGGGCGGCCTGGATGTCATTGAGCGCGGCATCCACGAGCCGGACCTCGCGCCCCAGTCGACGGCGCAGCACGTCGAGCACCGTCGGGTCCACCTCGCGCGCCGCGGCCACCACCACCACGCCATCCCCTGCCACGTGCAGTGGCAGGAGGGCGTGCTGCTCCAGGAAACGCGCCGGAAGTTCGGCAGCGAGTGGCCCCGAGGCGGCGTCGCGCAGGAGATCCGACACGTGGTTACTCCACCGGCGGCTTCTTGCGCAGCGGCGTGCCTAACGTATCCGGCACCGCCCCGGGCAGCTGGCCGTTCATGCGGCCCCGCACTCGCTCACGCAACGCGTCGGCGTCCTCGTCGGAGCGCACGATGTACGGCGTCACGAAGATCGCGACCTCGGTGCGGTTCCGGCTCGTGCTGCGTCGCTTGAAGAGGTTCCCCATGATCGGGATGTCGCGAAGGAACGGGATCCCGCTCTCCACCTCTTCCTGCGTCGTGCCGATCAGCCCGGCGATCACCACGGTCTGCCCGTCCTTCATCACGGCGCGGGTGGACGCCTCGCGCGTGGAGATCACGGGCGCGTTGAGCGCCGAGGGCAGGGTCTGCGAGGTGAGCGACGACACCTCCTGCAGCACCTGCACACTCACGTAGTCGTCGCGGTTGATGGTCGGGATGATCGTCAGCGAGGTCCCGACCTCCTCGTATTGCACGTTGCGGTCGATCGCGACGTCGTTGCCCAGTCGCGTGGAGGCAATGAACGGCACGCGGCTGCCCACGAGGATGCGCGACTCGCGGTTGTTGGTCGCGACCACCGACGGCGTCGACAGCACCTTCACCTGGGAACGCGTGCTCAGCGCGCGGAGGATCGCCCGCACGTTGGCATTGCGCAGCGTGACCACGCGGACGGCAAAGTCCCGGGCGCTCGAGGAATCGGAGGCGCCGAAGTTCCCGAACGACGTCTGCGT
>JAEUJK010000571.1 GCA_016794735.1 Gemmatimonadota bacterium
TTCCCGGTCGTACGCATCGCGGTGCTCCTGAAATGATGCCCGGTGCCAGGACGACTCGGCGCGCCGTCCAGACCCCAAAGCTGTTCTGCGGATTCCGAGGTGCCCCGTTAGGCTTGCCATCCGCCGTGGCGTGCGCCCCCCCGGGGGGAGGGCGAGGCGCGACGAATATGGAGGGCAGGGGCAAGGTCAGCAATGCGTCGGCTGGAGGCCCCGCTCCCCGTCCCCCGGCCCGCGCCGGCAGCCCGTCCCCAGTCGGGAGAGTCCGCTGCCTCCCGCCGGCCCCTCTCAGGTGGGAGCGCGGTCCGGCACGTTCATGCGTGTCGACCGCTCGGCGGCCAGTCGTCGATCAGCAAAGACTCTCAGCGTCCAGCCTTCGCCGGGACCCGTCAGGCAACCGACAGGTCGTGGCGCGAACACCACCGACGACCCGCCGTCTGCCCTATCTGCCGTCTGCCGCCTGCCGACTGCCTTCTCCCTCTACGTCGTCCCCACCTTCTTCGCCCCCACCACGAAGTAGGGGGTATCACCGAAGCACGAGAGCGGGACGCCGGGGTGTTCCTCGTAGTCCAGCTCCAGCTGGTTCCCCAGCAGGCTCTCGATCACCCGGGCGACGGAGTCGTCGCGGACGGTGAACTGGAACAGGGTCGGCGCGCTCCCCGGGATATTGGAGAGTTGCAAGTCACCCTCCCACGTTTTGCAGACCCACCCCTTCTTCGAGATCTTCTGCACGAAGCCCACGCGCTTGCCTGACGAGTAGGCCACGGCGAGCGCGCCGTAGGACCAGGTGACCAGGACGAGCAGGGGGATGCCTACCACCGAGAGGAGTGTCAGTTTTCCCCAGTGGCGACGCGCAAAGCTCGGGCGTCGCTGGGCGGCAACCGCAGCCACATCCTCCGTGTTGAGTTCGCGCGGGGGGATATCAGCATCCTGGGACATGGCACGTTGGGTAAGGGAGACCTTCAGCGCGCCCGTGGGCACGTGACCACGCCGGCACATCGGATCGCCGGCAGACATCGAGGAGTTCGAAGTGACCTTTCACGCACGCAGAAGTACGGTGACCGTCTCGGTCGGTTCGGTCAAGGTTGGATCAGACCAACCGGTGGTCGTCCAGTCGATGACGAATACCGATACGGCCGACCCGGCGGCGACCGCCGCCCAGGTGGCCGCCCTTGCCACGGCCGGTTCGCAGATCGTTCGCGTCACGGTGAACAACGACGAGGCGGCGGCTGCCGTCCCGGAGATGATCGCCCGCGCCGCGGACCTGGGCGCGGACGTGCCGATCGTGGGTGACTTCCACTACAACGGCCACCTCCTGCTGGCCAAGTACCCGGAGTGTGCGCGCGCGCTGTCCAAGTATCGCATCAATCCCGGCAATGTGGGGAGCAAGCGGCGCGACGAGAACTTCCGCACCATCGTGCAGTTGGCCGTCGACAACGACAAGCCGGTGCGCATCGGGGTCAACTGGGGCTCGCTCGACCAGGACCTGCTCACCGAGATGATGGATGCCAACGCCGCCTCCGCCTCACCGTCGGATGCGAAGGAGGTCTACATCGAGGCGATGATCGAGAGCGCGCTGCGTTCGGCGCTGCTCGCGGAAGAAACCGGGCTTCGCCACGACCAGATCATCCTCTCGGCCAAGGTCTCGCAGGTGCAGGACCTCGTGGAGGTGTACCGGCGGCTGGCGAAGCGCTGCATTTATCCGCTCCACCTGGGGCTGACCGAGGCAGGGTTGGGGAGCAAGGGAATCATCGCCAGCACGGCGGGGCTCTCGATCCTGCTCGCCGAAGGCATTGGCGACACGATCCGCGTGAGCCTCACGCCGCGTCCCGGTGGCGATCGTACGGAGGAAGTCTACGTCGCGCAGCAGGTGCTGCAGTCGTTAGGCCTGCGCTCGTTCGCACCGCAGGTGACGGCGTGTCCGGGGTGCGGGCGCACGACGTCCACCTTCTTCCAGCGCATGGCCGAGGACATCCAGCAATACCTGCGGGAACAGATGCCGGTGTGGCGTGGACGGTATCCCGGTGTGGAGGAACTCAAGGTCGCGGTGATGGGGTGCGTCGTGAACGGCCCCGGCGAGTCCAAGCACGCGAACATCGGGATCTCGCTCCCGGGCACGTTCGAGGAACCCAAGGCGCCGGTGTACGTGGATGGCGCGCTGCACACCACGCTCAAGGGCGAGGGCATCGTGCCGGGGTTCCTGGAGATCCTCGAGACGTACGTGGCGCGTCGGTACGGCGCGTAGCCGGCCGACGCGTCAGGGGACCACGGCCGCCGGCAGGACGCGGAACGTCAACCGCGACGCCTGCGCGGCCGTGTGGTACACGCGCTGGGACGCCGCGCGGAAGTCGCTCGCTTTCGCCTTGTAGATGTCGGTGAACACCTGCGGGTTGCGGTCGACCAGCGGGAACCAGCTGCCCTGCACCTGCACGAGCATGCGGTGCCCGCGACGGAAGGTGTGGAAGACGTCCGGCATCGTGAAGTCGAGCTGCGCCACCTGGCCGGGGCGGAGCGGGATGGGCCGGCTGAAGCTCTCGCGGAACTTGGCCCGCATGACGTCGCCCCGCACCAACTCCTGGAAGCCGTTGGGATGCTCATCGATGAGCTTCACCACCCAGTCACCATCGGTTCCCGTGCTCGAGACGAACAAGGTGGGGCGCACCGGACCGGCGATGGTGACGTCCTCGGTGAGCACGTCGCCGCGGAACGCGACCACATCGGGCCGCGTCGCCCCAAAGCGCTGGTCACGCGCCATGTAGTCGGGGTCCATGTCGGTCCCGCCGCTGGCAACAAACGGGGCCGGACGGGCCGGGTCGGTCACCCACTGCGCGAATCCGCTGTCTGTCGTCGTCGGCGCGCTGAACGTGAGGCGTTGCGACGCGCCCATGTACAGGGACCGCTCCGTCCCCTCCCTGGGTGGCCACTGGGCGAAGGTGCGCCACTGGTTCCGGCCGGTCTCGAAGACCCAGGCTTTGGGGTGTGTCCCCTGCCCGTTGCCCTTGAGATGCGCGGCGAAGAACGGCTCGAGCATCTCGCGTTGGTACGTGTCAGACGTCGTCGATCCAAACTGCAAATCACCGACACTTTCCCCTCGGTCCCGTGCCCACTGTCCGTGGTACCACGGCCCGATGACGATCGCTTGGTCGGTCGACGGACTCTGTCGCTCGAGGGTCTCGTACACCTTGAGCGCGCCGAAATAATTGTTGGCGTCGTAGAGGCCGCCGACGGTGAGCACGGCCGGCGTGATTCCCTTGAGGTGCGGCAGGATGCTCCGCTGCTGCCAGAACGCGTCGTACGTCCCGTGGCGCATCATGTCCGTCCACCCGGGCGACTGTCGCTTGAAGTACTTCTTCTCGACGTTGGCGATGGGTCCCAGCTCCAGGAAGAACTTCACGCCGTCCTCGGTCCCGAAGTCGAACGGCTTCCCGCAGGTCATCGCGGTGCCTGCACCGCGTGTCCCGCACATGGCCATGAAGTTGAACGTCGAGTTCAGGAGGAACGCGCCATTGTGGTGCGTGTCGTCGCCGATGAACCAGTCGGTCTGCGGCGCCTGCGGGGAGACGGCCTTGAGCGCGGGGTGTGCGTCGATCATCCCGGCGGTCGCAAAGAACCCGCCATACGAGATGCCCCACAGGCCCACGCGACCGTTGTTGCCCGGGACGTTCTTCACGAGCCAATCGATCGTGTCCCAGGCGTCGCTGCTTTCGTCCACGTCACGCCGTGATCGCTTCACGGGGCGCTGGGGGGTCATGTGCTCGAATCGCCCCTCGGAGCGATACCGCCCGCGCACATCCTGCGTCACGAAGATGTACCCCAACGCGGGAAAGCGGGGCCCCGGCCCCAGCGTGCGCGGGTACATCCCCTCGCCGTACGGCGCCGCGCTGTACGGCGTGCGCGTGAGGAGGATCGGGACGTTGGCGCTGTCCCTGGGGGTGTAGATCGCCGTGAACAGCCGGACGCCGTCGCGCATGGGGATCATCACCTCGCGCTTGGCATAGTGGGTCCGGAGGTAACTCGTGTCTGCCGCCGCCGCACCACGGCCGCCCTGCGCGGCGGCCGGGTTCGCGCCGCCCAGCACGCACGCGGCGGCGAGCCACGTGAGCAGGCGGATGCGCGCGCGGCGGGGGCTCGCCATCCGGGCTAGAGTCCTTCCAGCTCCTCGACGGCAGCCGCCAGTTCCGCCATCAGCGGGCCGGCAAAACCTGCTGTCGACAGTTGGTCATGGACGCGGCGATACCACCGCAACGTCGACGCGCGACCGCCCGACACGCGGGTCCAGACGGCGTCGGCGTCCACCGTGCGCCGCAGGTCGGCGACGAGCGACGAGGCGCCGTGCAGCGCATCCGCGGCATAGACCCAGTGCGCGGGTTCGGGCGCGGTGGCGAGGCGGCCGAGCACGTCGTCGCGCCGTTCGTCGGGCGACAGCTCGATGCCGTCGTCGTCGTGCTTGCGCGCGGCGATCGTCACCAGGAGGTCCAACACGCCGCTGCCGAACTTGCCGCCGAGCCGCTCGTCGAGCTGCTCGCGGGACAAGCCGCCGCGGGAGAAATCATCAACGACCTGGTGCAGGATCCCGGCGATCACCGTCATGTCATCCTGCCCGTACCGCGTGAGGATGATCGCGACGTTCGCCGGCTGCGTGAAATACGGCGCACGCAGTCCCTTGCGCACCTGCTGGTCGTGGTGCTTCGCCGCGAAGGCGAGCGCGTGATGGATCCGATCCGAGTAACCTGCCACGACACGTCCGGTGTGAGCGGAGTGCAAAGTTACGTCGCCGTCCGGGGGTTGGGCAGGCGAGACGGCACCTTGCCCTCCCACAACACGATCCCGCGCACGCGCGCCCCGACGTCGATCAACGTGACCACCGCGCGCGAGAGCCCTGACAGGCGGGTGACGCCGCGGACGACGCACAACACCACGTCGTCGCCCGCGCGCCAGGTGGTGGCCTGCGACATCGGGGCAACCACCACCGTCGCATCATGCCGACGTGCCGCGCGGGCGATTTCCCCACCCGTCGCCTGACCTTCCGCGGGTCCCGGCGCACGTTCGCGGTGGCCCGCGGGCAGGACAAACAAGGTGCGACCGCGCCCCACCGCGTACGGGATCAAGGATTCCGTCCAGCGTCGCTTGTTTTCCATGACGGCGACCAGTCCCGGCGAGTTGGCGAGCCCCAGGAGGTGTCGCACCGGTTCGGAGCGAAAGTCGGTGTCCACGAGCAGCGTCGCGCGCGCGTCGACGGCGAAGGCCGCGGCGAGGTTGGCGCCGACGATCCCCGCGACCATGGCGTCATCTGCGGCGACGGTGACGATCCCATCCCGCGGCCACATCGAGGTGAGGTGCCAGGACAGGATCCGGATCTCGTCCGAGCCCGGGACGAGCCAGGGCGGGGTGGTGCGATCTGCCGCGCGCCGGGCGGGATGGGTGGGCGCACTGGCCAGCCGCGTGCTGCTCAACACGCGCAACGCGGTCACGCGCTCCGCCTCGGCCGCGTCGGCGACGCGCGGGTCGCGCATTTCGTCGACGAGGGCGATGAGCGTGGAGACAAACGATGCGAGGATGGCTGCGGCGAGGAGGAGGAGCGCCGGATGGGTGGGCCAGCGATCGCTCGCCACCCAGCGTCCGCCGCTCAGGAGGGGCACCAACCGCGGAATGCCGATGTAGGCGGCACCGATGACGGCGAAGGTGACGGTCCAGAGGACGCCGAGCCGCGCCGGGCGTTGCCACACGTTGGCCGCCCGGGCGCCAAGCCATGCGGCGCGCGACGGCACGCGCATCCGTCGCGAGACGGAGGGGAGGCGGGACGAGATGTGCGGCGGCATGGGGGTCGACCTGAAGACTCTCGAGGTCGCGACAGCGTTGCAACGGTGGGTGAAACGACAACGGGGGCGCCGTGATGGCGCCCCCGTCGAACGTGTGATGCGATGCTGCGAGTTACTTGACGATCAGCTCCATCTTCATGCCCATCGCGAGGTGCGGCGTGCAGATGATGCCGTAGGTGCCCGCGGCGATGTTACCGAGCGAGACCGTCCAGGCTTCGTTGGCATTCATCATCATCGGCGACGAGAAGTCGGCCGAGTTGGGCATGTTGGCCTGCAGCTGCGCCTTCACGGCTTCCGGGATCGTGGCGGCGTCGAACGCGACGTTGTGTGGGCCGCCGGAAACCATGACGAACTTGATGCCGTCGCCCGGGGCGGCGGTGAGGGTCGCCGGCTCGAAGCGGTAACCCTTGTCATCGCCAACCATGTTGATGGTGTGGGTGGTGCCGGTGATCGGAGCCGCGGTAGCGGCGCCAGCGGCCGGAGCCGGGGCAACTTCCGGAGCCGGGGCAGCGGCCGTGGTGTCAGCCGGGGCGGACTCACCACCACCGCAAGCGGCGAGGAGCGCCGCACCAGCGAAGAGCGCAATTCCGTGAAAACGCATTGTCTGAAGGCCTCCAGAGCCGTACAGAGATCAGGTCATGTTCCCGCAGGGCCCTGCGGGCATTGTGAATTTATTCACAAGGAACGGCCAAGTGTAG
>JAEUJK010000639.1 GCA_016794735.1 Gemmatimonadota bacterium
TCGAACTGCAGCCCCGTGAAGCGCAAGCGGCTCCGCCGCGGCTCATCCACCGCAGAGGTGCCCTGCATGGCCAGCGCGAGGGCCTTGGCGGCCTCGGCTTCGGTGAACTCCTGCATCGTCGTGGGTTACTCCTGTATTCCCTACACACGACCCAGCCGCCTCCCGGCAACGTCTTCCCCTCACCCCGGCACGGCCCACAGCCGATATTCCCTCGAATGCGCATCGGTTTCCTCCTCGCCCTGGCGGTCCTTGCCTCCTGCGGACGGACCGACCGGTTTGCCGCCCTGCGTGCCTCCGTCGAGGAGCGCGAGGCGCGAGTGCCGGGAGCCGTCGTCGGGGTCTACCTGCACGACCTGTCCGACGACGCGACCTTCAGCTACCGGGCCGACAGCCTCTTTCACGCGGCGTCGACCATGAAGGTGCCGGTCATGATCGAGTACTTCCGGGCCCTCGAGGCCGGGCGGCTCGACTCCGCGGCCACGCTGCGTCTCGAGAACCGGTTCGCGTCCGTGGTCGACGGCTCCCCCTACACACTGGACGCAGGCGACGACTCCGACAGCTCGCTCTATGCCCGCGTCGGCCAGGACGTGCCGGTGCGCGAGCTGGTCGAGCGCATGATCACGCGCAGCAGCAACCTCGCCACGAACGCCGTCATCGGCCTGCTCCGGGCCGATAGCGCCCAGGCGACCGCCCGAGCGCTCGGGGCCAAGACGATGGTGGTCGCGCGCGGCGTGGAAGACGGCAAGGCGTTCGAGGCGGGAATCATCAACCGCACGAGCGCCACCGACCTCGGACAACTCCTCGATGCGATCGTCCTGGATCGCGCGGCGTCACCCGCCTATTCCCAGGCGATGCTCGGGATCCTCGAGCGGCAGGAGTTCAGCGAGGAAATCCCGGCCGGGCTCCCGGCAGGAACACGCGTGGCGCACAAGACGGGGTGGATCACCGGCGTGTTGCACGATGCCGCGATCGTCTTTCCACCCGGTGGACGCCCACCGTTCATCCTCGTGGTGCTCACGCGTGGGATCCCGGACCAGAAGATCGCGCGGGCCATCATCCAGGATGTGGCGCGCGATGCGTGGGCGGCGGTGGTCGGGCCGACGACCTAGGCGCCGACAGCAGCCACCGCGGGCGCGGGAGCGTTCACCGGCACCCGGAACGTGAAGGTCGTCCCCTCGCCCGGCGTGCTCTCCACCTCCAGTGAGCCGCCGAGCATCTCCGCCATCGACCGCGAAATCGAGAGGCCGAGCCCCGTTCCACCGTAGCGGCTCGACGTGCTGGATTCCGCCTGCTCGAACGGCCGGAAGATCGCTTCCAGCCGATCGGCGGCGATCCCGATCCCGGTGTCCGACACGCGCAGCGCCAGCGACTGGCCATCCACCAGGGTCACGCACACCTCACCGTGTGCGGCGAACTTCACCGCGTTGGCGACGAGGTTGACGAGGACCTGGCGCACCTTCGCCTCGTCCGTCTCGATGACACAATGCGGCGGCGCGACCGCCCGGACCACCACCGGCTTGTTCCCCAGTTGTGCCTCGGCATCGGCCACGACCTGGCGCACGATGGCCGACACATCGACGGACGCGAGCGACAGTGTCATCCGACCGGCCTCCACCTTGGAGAGGTCGAGCACGTCGTTGATGAGCGCGAGGAGGTGCCGCCCGTTCGCCTGGATGCGATCGAGCATGTCGAGGTCGCGCGGCGCGAGCACCGCATGACGGTTCTTCCGGAGCAACGAGGCG
>JAEUJK010000677.1 GCA_016794735.1 Gemmatimonadota bacterium
CCATTGCAGCAGCTCGATCGCCAGGGAGAGAGCCAGCCCCGCCAGCCACGTGAACCGGCCACGATAACCGTCGCGCACCAGGGCCATTCCCAGTGGCACGAACACCACGACATTGGCGACAAAATCGAGCCCGCCGAGCGAGCCACAGATGATGCAGAAACGCTCGAGGGGCTGCGGGGCGCCCGGTGTTGGCCACAGGGTCCCCACGAGGAGCGCGACCGCGACGAGGGCGCTCCATCGCGGTCTGGGCAGGGACGTGGGCAGGGGCATGCGCGAGGCAATGTAAGCCCGCCCGCCGGTGGTGGGCTTCGGGCGCGGAGCTTGCTACTTTAGCCCGCCGAGGAGCCAACGTGTCCGCCTCGACGGGATATCGACTGCATGGAGAGCACGACCGCGGTGAGGGGGGAGGCAGCAGGAAGGAGTCCGCGGCCGTGGGAGTGGGCACTCGTGCTCATCCCGTTCCTGGCGTTGGCGGCCGTGCACTGGAACGACCTTCCGTCTCGCCAGGCAGGGGACTACGCCCAGTACCTCCTCCACGCGAAGGCCCTCGTGGAAGGCCGGCCGTACGACGCCACGGGGTACATCTACTCGCCGTACGCGGCGCTCATCAGCCCGAGGGTGCAGCCGCCGGGATGGCCGCTGATTCTCGCGCCGGTGGTTGGCACGTTTGGACTCGGTCTCCTGGTCCCGAAGATCCTGATCACGCTCGCCGCCGTCGGGTTCCTGGTGATGGTGATGAAGCGGATGTCGCGCCACGAGGATCCCACCCTCCTGGCCGTGGCGCTCGGCGGGTCTGGCCTGGCGCTGGAAACGACCTACGCGACCAACTCCCCGCTCTCGGACCTCCCGTTCTGTGCGATGCTCTGGGGCATCGTGATGTTGACCGACACACCACACGCGCTGACCTGGCGACGGGCGGTGTTGATTGGCCTGTTGACGGGGTACGCCATCATCACGCGCATCGCCGGGGTGGCGCTGCTTCCCGCGTTTGTGCTGCTCGCGATCGTGCGCCCGAGGGATCGGCGTGTGTTGCTGGGGCTCACGGCGGCGTTCGCCGCGATCGCCATCACCGTGGTTGCCGTCGTGGGGATCCAGAAGATCCCGTTCCTGGGACAGCTGTTGCGCTCTCCGGCGGTGTTGTGGGCGCGCATGTCGACGTTCGGGGACAAGTATCGCCTGCCGTTCTTCGAGGCGACGATGTACCCGTTCCCGTGGGATCTTGCCAACGACGCCTATCACCTGCTCGCCCTGCTGATGGTGCCGCTGGGGATCATCGCGTTCATGCGGCGCTTCGGGCGGTCGCTACTCGGGTGCCTGGTGCTGACCTACGCGGTGATGATCCTGCTGGCTCCCGTGGCCGACGCGCGATACCTCTGGCCGTTCTGGCCCGTGTTGCTGTACTGGGTCGTGGCCGGGACGCGTTCCGTGGCGACACGTGTGCCACGCCTCGCGCCCCATGGAGCCAGGCTCGCCCTCCTGCTGGGGATCGTGGTGCTCCTGGGCGGGTTCCGGCGTGCGGTGATCACACCGTCGCCCGATGGCCTGCTGGGCGATCCCGAGGTGCGTGCGTTGTTCACCTGGGTGCGAGAGCACCCGGAGCGCGATTCCATGCGGATGGTCTTCGTTCGCGCCCGCGTGCTGACCATCGAGACCGGCGTGCCGGCGATGGGAGTCTTCCAGGCACCCGACTCGGTGATCGAGTCGGAGCTGCGACGTGCGCGCATCACGCACGTCATCGTCGGCGACGCGCGGATCGGCCTCGCCGGCGCCGCGTCACTCGCTTCGACCGTGGCGTCACGGCCCGCGCTGTTCACGCGCGAGTACGCCAACGGCTCGTTTGCCGTGTACCGTTTTCACCCCGGCGCGTCCGCTCCCTGACGCCTGCCTGACGAGTCGCGCGATGAAGCGGCAGGATTTGCCGTTTCGTCGTCATCGCGCGCGATTTTCGTTGCAGCGCGTGTGACGCTGCGTACAGAGCGAGCTCCCATTCTCCGTTAGTTTCGGCCGTCGGTTCCACCGATGTCCGCACGTTGTTCGTGGTGGGAGCCGCACACGGGAAATGTGACGTTCGTCCAGTCGCGTCGGTGCGTCAAACCCCTTGTCCCGCAAGCAGTTACCCCCGCCGTGCCGATTCGTCTGTCTCGTGAACGCTCCCGCACACTAAGCGCTTGATGCAACCCCTGTACGACCCGCGTCCCGTGGTGGGCCGCGACAAAGGCAGCCTCCGGGAAACCGGAGTGAGTTCGCAAAGCTGACGGGGCTACCGCACCCACCAGGGTGCCATGCCGGCTGAGTTGCCGAACGAACCCCAAGCCGCACCGAGGGACCAACATGAGGATCCACCCCACAACCCGACGACTTTCGCTCGCTTTCGCCGCGCTGCTTCTCGCGTGCGGCGAACAGGCGCAGCGCACCGAGCCCGAACCACCCCCGCCGCAGGATCGACTGACGGTTCGACTCGCGGTCGAGCAGGACTCCATGCTGCTCGGCACCACGCGCTCCTTCACCGCCTCGGTGACCAACCAGTTCGACGCGCCGCGCTCCGCGACGGTCAACTGGTCGACCAGCAATCCCGCGGTCCTTACCGTCGGCACTGACGGCCTGGTGACCGCGATCGGCGAAGGCAGCGCCCAGGTCATTGCCTCTGTCACCGGGAGCGCCGACACGGCGCTCGTTCGCGTTTACGGACTTCCGGTCTCGCTGCAGGTCTTCCCCGAGGTGGTGAGCCTGGCGGTGGGCGACGACTTCCAGCTGACCACCGAGACCGAGAACATCGCCGGTAACAGCACCACGCCGATCGAGTGGTCGGTCTCCGACTCCACCGTGGCCTCGATCTCCCCCGAGGGGATCGTGACCGGGATGGGCGAGGGCGACGTGACCGTCACGGCGCGCTTCGGCACCGTCGCGGCCACCGCATCGGTCGGCGTCTTCGCCACTCCGGTGGCGAGTGTCTCCGTCAACCCGACGTCAGCGACGATTCCCGCGGGCGGCAAGGTCGATCTCGATGCCGTCGCGCGCAGCTGGACCGGTCGCCCGCTCAGCGCCACGTTCACCTGGTCGAGCAGTGACCCGTCGGTCGCCACCGTCACGGAGGCCGGGACGGTGACCGGCAAGGCCCGCGGGTTCGCCGTCATCACGGCTTCTGCGTCGGGCAAGAAGGCAAGTGCCACCATCAACGTCTCGGCGGCGCCGGTCGCGAGTGTCCGGGCGCAGATGCCGGATAGCACGCTGCTGGAAGGCCAGTTGCTCACGGCCACCGCGTCTGGTCTCGACAGCGCCGGCCGCGTGATCAGCGGCCTCTCCATTGGATGGCAGTCGAGCAACCCGGGCGTCGCCACGGTGACGTCCGCCGGTGCGGTCAGCGCGATCGCGTCGGGCAACGCCACCATCAGCGCCATCATCGGTGGCAAGGTCGGGTCGATCCCGATCACCGTCGCGCGTCGTGCGGCTACGTCCCTGGCGATCGTTCCTGCCAACCCGGCGGTCATCGTCGGCGGTTCCAGCCAGCTGATCGGCGAAGTGCGCGACCAGAACGGTGTCGCGATGCCGGGCTACACGGTGACGTGGAGTTCGGTGACGGCCTCCGTCGCTGTCGTCTCGTCGACGGGTGTGCTCACCGGTGTCTCGGCCGGCACGTCGCTCATCCGCGCCACGAGCGGTTCGTTCACGGCAACGACCACTGCCACGGTGAACGCGGTTCCCGTCAACCGGGTGACCGTCACGCCGACGAACGGTCGCGTGGTCGTGGGCAACACGGCCAACCTCGTGGCGACCACGCTGGACGCGCAGGGCAACGTCCTTCCGGGTCGCGTGATCACCTGGACGTCGTCCGCTCCGCAGGTGGCCACGGTCTCGCCGAGTGGTGTGGTGACGGCGGTGGCGGTGGGTTCGGCGATCATCACCGCGACGTCGGAAGGGAAGTCCGGCACGTCCACGATGGTGGTTGACCCCGTCCCCGCGCCCACGGTGGCGACCGTGTCAGTCACGCTGAATGCGTCGCAGCTCAACGTGGGTCAGTCCACGCAGGCGGCGGCCCAGCTGCGCGATGTGGCGGGCAACATCGTCACCGGTGTTCCGGTGACCTGGAGCTCGAGTGATGTCACCGTGGCCGCCGTGTCGTCCAACGGCCTCGTGACCGCCGTTGGTGGTGGCAACGTGTCGATCACCGCGACGGCGCAGGGGGTGAATGGTGGTGCTGCCTTGACGGTGGCGACCAGCTCCGCGCTGCCGGTGGCCACCGTGGCCATCTCTACCAACCCAGGCGCGATTGCGGCCGGGGCGACGGCAGCAACGCAAGTCGTGCTCAAGGACTCCCTCGGGACCGTCCTCTTTGGTCGCTCGATCGGTTACTCGTCCAGCAAGACCTCGGTGGCCACGGTCAGCGCAAGCGGCGTGGTGACGGGTGTCGCGGCTGGTACATCCTATATCTCCGCCACCAGCGGGACGGTGAAGGGCACCTCGGTCATTGCAGTGACCTCCGGCGCCCCGGTGGTGACCCGTGTCGACGTCGATGCGCCGGTGACCTCGCTGCAGCTCGGCGACACGGTGCGCGCGACGGCAACGGCCTATGACGCGTCGAACGCGACCGTCGGTGGATTGATCTGGTACTGGTCGTCGTCGGATTCCTCGGTGGCGAGGGTCGGGACGCAGGGCAAGATCACTGCACTCTCTGTCGGGAGCGCGACCATCACCGCCTGGGCACAGGGCGTCGCCGGAACGCTCGGCTTCACCGTCGTGAACGCCGCGCCGGCACCGGTCGCGAACGTGAGCTTCACCCTGAATGCGTCGGCCTTGCAGGTTGGCCAGACCACCCAGGGCAGCGCGATCCTGCGTGACGCGAACGGCAACATCCTGACAGGTCGCACGGTGACCTACTCCAGCTCGAACACCGCCGTGGCCACCATCTCGGCGAACGGGCTGGTGACCGCGGTCTCCGCCGGGAATGCCACGCTGACCGCAACGAGTGGTGGTGTCTCGGGCAGCGCCACGCTGAGCGTGGCCGCGTCGGCCACGGTCGGCTCGGTGAGCGTGACGTTGACGCCGTCGAACATCGGCGCGGGCCAGGCGGCATCGGCCACCGCGCTCGTGCGCGATACGAACGGCCAGCTGATGACGGGCCAGACGGTGTCGTGGAGCATCGTGAACAACGGTGTTGCCTCGATCACCACGAGCGGCGCGATCACCGGGAGCTCCGCAGGCACCACGACGGTGTCGGCGACCGTGCAGGGCGTCTCCGGGTCGGCGGTCCTCACCGTCACCGGGGCGAGCCCGATCCAGATGCCGCAGCTGCCCCGCGCCGTGCCGGTGATCCCGGCGGCGGTGCTGGCACGCCCGTGCACGGATCGTCCCGCGACAACCGCGGCATTGCAGGCGGCCGTGAGCGGGTCCAACAAGGTCATCTGCCTGCCGATGGGCAGCACGTGGGTGCTCAACCTCGACATCCCGGCGCGTGCCGCTGGCGACACGTCGTGGAACGTGCTCCGTGCCGACTCCAGCTTCACCCCGGGCGTCCGCGTCTCGGGTTCGGAGCGGTTGCCGATCATCAAGCCGGCGACCACCAACCAGTCGGTCATCCACGTACACAGCCGCGCCGCGAAGTGGGTCTTCCAGGGCCTCGAGGTCACCACCGACCAGGCACTGGCGAAGGGCCCGATGGCGCTCGTGTTCGTCGGTGAGTTCATCTCCGAGCGTCAACTCTCGGACCTGCCGAAGGACATTCACTTCAGCCACATGGATGTGCACGGGTGGCTGATGCAGGACACGCGCCGTGGGTGGGTGCTCAACGGGCAGAGCCATGTCGTCCGCGACTCGCGCTGCACGGAGATCCACGAGCGCAACTCGGACAGCCAGTGCGTGTTGAGCTACAACGGCCCGGGTCCGTTCCTCATCGACAACAACGTCCTCGAGGCCGCGTCCGAGAACATCATGTGGGGTGGTGGCGACCCGACCATCCCGGGGCTCGTCCCCTGCGACATCACCGTCCGCAACAACTGGATCGCCAAGCCGGCGGCCTGGAAGTCGATCGGGACACCGACGCAGTCCGGCAGCTACCTGATCAAGCTCTTGTACGAGTCCAAGAACTCGTGCCGCTCGCTCATCGAGGGCAACCACTTCGATGGCGTCTGGCAGGATGGACAGATGGGCTACGCAGTGTGGCTCAAGTCGGTGAACCAGAGCGGCGGCTGCCGTTGGTGCCGCACGACCGACGTCACCTTCCAGAACAACACCTTCAAGAACGTCGGGGCCGGCTTTGCCTTCAGCGGCGCGCCGGAGCAGCACCCGGTCGACACCGCCATGAGCCGCGTGCTCGTCACGGGGAACTGGATCGAGAACATCAACATGCAGCCGTACAGCGGGGACTCGCGACCCATCCTGCTCAACGTGAACGCCCGGGACATCAGCTTCCTGCGCAACACGTGGACCGGGGGCAACTTCCCGAAGGACGCGATCATCTTCGACCTCACGAGCGGCCAGAAGGCGGTGACCAACTTCCGCTTCGAGGACAACGTCATTCCCACCGCGCAGTACGGCGTTGGGGCGACGGCGATCGGTGAGGGTACGGTGGCGCTCAATGCTGGTGTGGGCGGTACCTGGTCGTTCCTCAGGAACACCTTCATCGGGAACCAGCGCAACAACTACCCGGCCACGACCAAGTTCGCGACGACCCTGTCGGCCGCATTGGCGACTGGATCCGGCGTGGCGGCGCCGCCGGTGCCCTGAGGCCGGTCGCTGCTCGGCAGGTGAGAGTACAAAAAGAGTGCGGGGGCCATCGAGTGATGGCCCCCGCATTCGTTAGGTGGACGCGCGGCTGGGCTTTACCAGCAGATCCCCTCGTATGTCTTGCCGTCGCTCCGGCGCGCCCCGAATGCCCGCACCAGGTCGATCACCACCTGGCCCTCGCGCACCTTGTCACCGATCGAGCGGAACTCCGGCGAGCCGTTGCCGATGATGATCGCGTCGCACTTCGCCAGGACGTCGTCGATCGAGCCGCTCATGAGCTCCCAGATGTGCGGGATCTCGCGCTCGACATACTCCTTGTTCGCGCCGATCAGCCGCGCACTCGTCACCTCGCGGTCGTAGATCGCCAGCTGCGCCCCCTTGCCGATCAGCATCTCGATAAGCGTGACCATCGGGGACTCGCGCAGGTCGTCGGTGCCCGCCTTGAACGCGAGACCGAGGACGCCGATCCGCTTGCTGCCGGCCGCTTGCACCATGTCGAAGGCGCGGGTGACCTGCAGGTCGTTGGAGCGCAGCGTCGCCTCGAGGATGGGCGTCGGGACGTCCAGCTGGCGCGCGCGGTATGTCACCGCTCGCAGGTCCTTCGGGAGGCACGAGCCGCCGAACGCAAAGCCCGGCTTCAGGTAGTACGGCGAGATGTTGAGCTTCGTGTCCTCGCAGAAGATGCGCATCACTTCATGGGAGTCCACGCCGCTCGCCTTGCACACGTTCCCGATCTCGTTGGCAAAGCCGACCTTGAGGCCGTGGAAGCAGTTGCAGGCGTACTTGATCATCTCCGCGACCCGGATGGCGACCGTGCGCACCGGCGCATCGAGCCCCGCGTAGATCGCGGCGACCGTCTGGGCCGTGGTTTCGTCGCCTGCGCCCACCACCGTGAACGGCGGGTCGTAGAAGTCCTTGATCGAGGTGCCCTCGCGCAGGAACTCCGGGTTCATCGCCAACCCAAAGTCGCGATGCGCCTTGAGCCCCGACGCCCCCTCGAGCGCCGGCAGCGCCAGCTCCTCGGTGGAACCCGGGAGCACCGTGCTCCGGATGACGATCGTGTGGCGCGTCGACTTCTTCTTCATCGCGGCGCCGATCTGCGAACAGACGCGCTCGACGTAGCTCAGGTCCAGGCTGCCGTTGGGCGCGCTGGGCGTTCCCACGCAGACGAGCGAGATGTCGGTGGCCAGCACCGCATCCTCCACGCTGGTCGTCGCCCGGAGGCGGCCCAGGCTGCGCATCTCACCGACCAACTCGGCGATGCCATGCTCGACGATGGTCGCCTTGCCGTCGTTCACCATGTCCACCTTGGACTGGCTCACGTCGACCCCGACGACCTGGTGTCCTTCCTTTGCAAAGCACGCCGCCGACACGCAGCCGACGTAGCCTAGCCCGAAAACACTGATGTTGGATGCCATGATTGTGTGTGTGCTACTCGAAAACCCACCTTCCCACAGGACGCGCGAACCGGTCAAAACGTCTCAGCGCCGCCCGGAGGATAAGCGCGCCGCCACCGCGGCACAGGTATCGGCGAACTGACGGGCCACGCCGTCCCAGCTGAAGTCTCGACGCACCCGGGCGGCCGCACGGGCCCCGAGCGCGTCACCCTGGGAAGGATCGGCCAGGAGCCCGGCGACCGACGCCGCGAAATCCGCAGCCGTGTCCGCGATCAGGATCTCCTCTCCGTGCCGCACCGGGAGCCCCTCGGCCCCGATCGTGGTGGAAACGGTCGGCCGCCCCATCGACATCCCCTCGTAGATCTTGAGGCGCGTCCCGCCGCCAATTCGCAGCGGTACCACCAGGGCGCCCGCGCGTTCGAGGTAGGGGCGCACGTCCGGCACCGTCCCGGTGACCGTGACCCCGGTGTGCCGTGCGGCCAGCGACTTCACCCGCGCCGAGGGGTTTCGCCCGACGACGGAGAGCGTCGCCGCAGGGACCTTCGCGCGGACGAGCGGAAGGATCTCGCCGCAGAACCACTCCAGCCCGTCCTCGTTCGGGAGCCAGTCCATCGACCCGGTGAAGACGATCTCGTGCGGGTTCCGCGGCGCACCGGTCGGCGCGAAGTAGTCGATGTCCACGCCGGTTGGCACGCTGGAGACTTCCGTGACCCCCATGCGATCGCGGAAGGTGTCCCGGTCCGCGTCGGACACGGCGACGACGTGGTCAAAGCGACGGCATTCACGGGTTTCCCAGCGCAGCATGCGACGCCACTGCTCGCGCATGTACGCCTTCTTCACCGGGTGCGTGGCCACCGACGCATGACGTTCCCAGATCGCCGCTTCCACGTTGTGCTCGAACAGGACCGTCGGCACCCCCAGGCGATCCGGCACGTTCACGCTCGGCGTGAGAAAGTCGCATACCACCACGTCGAAGCGGCCCGTCGCGACGGCGCGTTCGATGGCGGTGCGGAACGCCGCCGAGCGGTACTTCGCGACCGCGTACGGGAGTGACGAGAAGACGTTGCGGAGGAGGTCCGCGTAGAAGGCGAGGGTGCCGCGCGCCGGTTGCGAGAACGGGACGGTCTCGACCTCATGGCAGTACTCGACCGCCTTCTCCCGCGCGTCGGTCGCGGCGGTGCCGTCGTCGAGCGTGAGGTAGGTGACGTGGTGGTGCCGGCGGAGTTCCCGCAACATCGCGTACGTGCGGATCTTCCCGCCCTTGTCGACGGGATGCAGCAACTCGGTCTTGAGCCAGAGGATCCGCATTACGCCATGCGAATGGCGTCGATGGGCTCGCCATCGAGGAAGATGCGCTGCCAGATCTCGAAGTTGATCAGCGCCCAGAGGCGCTGGCCCTGGTTCCGCTCACCGGAGGCATGGGCCGCCGCGAGCTGCTTGACGGTGTTGGGGTCGAACCAGCCGCGCTGGAGCGCGCGGGGGGACGTGACGAACTCCCCGACGAGGTGCTGGTGCGATCCGCGGAGCCACGGCCCGATCGGGACCGGGAAGCCCATCTTCTTTCGCGACAGGATCTCCGGGGGCAGCATGTCCTTCATGGCCTCGCGCAGCACGTACTTTGTCGTCCAGCCCCGCAGCTTGAGCCGTTCGGGCAGGCGCGCGGCAAACTCCACCAGCGGATGGTCCAGGAAGGGCACGCGACTCTCAATGGACGCCGCCATGCTCATCTGGTCCTGCTTCATGAGCAACTCGTGCAGGTACGTCTTGGTGTCCGCGTACAGCAGCTGGTCGAGCAGGGTGTGGCCGTCGGCAGCGCCTAACGCCTTGGTGGCCGCGGCATAGGGGTCGATCCCGCCCAGGCGCGACCGCGCGTCGGCGCTCAGCAGCTGGCGCTGCGCCGTGCGGTCGAACACGGCAAAGTTGTCGAAGTACAGCGAGGTCAGGTCGGCCGGGAGGACGAGGGCCGTGCGCGACAACTTCTGGCGCAGTCGCGAGCTGGCCGGCAGGGTCCCGATGAGTCCGCGCACGCCGTCGCGCAACACGCCCGGCGTCCATTGCTCGTAGTGACGCCCCAGCATCGCGTTGGCGATCGTCACCCGGTACCGGTTGTAGCCGGCGAGTGTCTCGTCGCTGCCCTCGCCGGTGAGCACCACCTTCACGCGTTCTGCGGCCAGGCGCGAGACGAAGTACAGCGCCACCGACGACGGGTGCGCCATCGGTTCGTCCTCATGCCAGACGAGCCGCGGCACCGCCTGCCAGAACTCGTCGGGGCTCACCACCACCTCGTGATGGTCCGTGGCATACCGCGTGGCCACGAGCCGCGCATAATGCAGTTCGTTGGCCTCCCGCTCGGCGAAGGCGACGGAGAACGTCTTGATCGGTTCGCGCACGAGCGTGCTCATCGCGGCCGTGATGCTCGCCGAGTCGATCCCGCCGGAGAGGAACATGCCTAACGGCACGTCGGCCATGAGGCGCAGGCGCACCGCCTCGATGAACCGCTCCTTGTAGTCGGCGATCAGCGTGGCATCGTCGCGCGTGTCGGTCGCGCCGAAGTGCAGGTCCCAGTACTTCGCGATGCGCACCTGGCCATCGCGCCAGGTGAGCGTATGCCCCGCGGGCAGGCGCCGGATCCCGGCGAACAGCGTCTCGTCGCCGGACGGCGCATGGTTGGCGAGCATGTCGGGCAGCGCCTGCTCGTTGAACGCCGCCCGCAGTTCACCCGCCGCGAGGATGACCTTGATCTCCGACCCGAAGAGCAGCGATCCGTCGGCCAGGTGCGCGTAGTAGACCGGCTTCACCCCGAACCGGTCGCGCACGAGGAACAGCTCCTGGGTCCGGTCGTCCCAGATCGCGATCGCGAACATCCCGCGCAGGTACTCGGGCATCGCCGTGCCGTGCCGCTCGTACAGCCGGAGGATGGTCTCGGTGTCGCAGCGCGTGTGGTACGGCACCCCCTCGGAGCGCAGCTGCGTGTACAGCGCCGGGTGGTTGAAGATCTCGCCGTTGAACACCAGCTGGATCTGGCCGTCGTCCGACGCCATCGGCTGCGCCCCGTGCTCCACGTCGACGATCGCCAGGCGGCGATGGCCTAACGCGACGCGCTCACCCAGGTACAGCCCGACGCCATCCGGGCCACGATGCGCCATCACGTCCCGCATGCGCTCGGCGATCTCCCGGTTCACGGGCGCGTTGCTGCGCCGCGGGCGCACCAGGCCGCTGATCCCGCACATCTCAGCGCACTCCCGGCGACGCGCTCATCGCGATGTCCCGGCGAGGGGCCATCCACGATGCCGTGATGCCGTTGAGGTCGCGCTGCAGCCACCACCCGGTGGCGTCCATGTCGAGCTGCATGTGTGTCGAGCGAAAAGGGCCGAACCCGATCAGTTGTGTCGCACCCGGCAACGTCACCTCGAGGCAACGTCCCGTGTCTCCATCAATCCACCGTGCACCACGCACCACGCCGGGCGCTGCCATGACGGTGGCAACCTGCAGCGCACCGCCTCCGCGAACACCCATTCGCAACCTTGGTGCCTCCACCTGCACGCCGTACGCTGGCGACAGCTCGCCGGCGGCCAGCACCGGGTCACCACCCACCACCGTCACCGCGCCGCAGGCGACCCCATCCTTGCGGGCTTCGAACACCGAAGGACCGCTCGGCGAGAGCTCGATCCCGAACCCCGCCTGCAGGTGCACCTCAGCCAAGCCCTCACTCGCCGCGTTCCACGAGTCCACAACCACAAAACAACCCGCCTGGCTGTCGCCGAGCGCGATGAGATCGCGCTGGTACGACGCCTCGGGTTCAAAGCCATCGTGCGTGCCCCTGAGCCACGCGCCCCACGGCCCCTGCACCCACCACTCCACGGTGGTCGTGGCCTGGCGAGCCCAGGCGAACGGCCCTGCCATCACAGACGATGAGCGGCCGTCAAACGTCGCGGCGTTGTGGCTCCCCGTCGCGCGGAATCGGTCGCGCGCGGCGGGGTCGGCGGAGTAGCTCCCGGTCCCCGGGTCCGCGAAGAGCGCGGTGCCCCCGACGGTCAGTTCGAAGGCCAGGGCGTCGGCATGGGCGTGGCCGCAGTTGAGGGAGCCATGCGGCCCGGCGTCGACCACCATGAAGGACCGCCCGGGGGCGTCCGCGGCGCGCAGGACCGCCAGGCCACCGTCCGAAAAGAGGAACGAATTCGGTCGATTCGTCCGCACCGGCACGGCGGGTACCCGCCCGAGGATCCAGGCGACATCACCCTGCGTCGCAGCTCCAGCGGCGATCAGGTCGGCGTCGCCGGTCAGCGCTCCGGCCAGCGCCAGCGCGGGGAGGGCGTTCGTCCCGGGGCGTCCGTCGAGGAACAGGAGCCGGCCGCCGTCATCGTCGCCGATGAGGGGGAAAGACCCGTCCGGCCGGGTGATCGCCGCGAGAACCACCCCCAGGCGACGCACGGCGTCGCGCACCGCGGGCAGCTCCTCGCCATTCCGCGCGGCCAGCGCCAGGAAGTGCGCGTAGAAGTCGAGCGTGTACCGATGGTACCACGTCGACTGCTCGAAGTAGGTCCCGTCCGGCCGCACATGACGCGGCAGCCACGTCGTGAGCACCTCGCGACCCAGTTTCCGCCAACGTGCCGCCTCGGTGAGGTCACCCAGCTCGACCCCAATGTGGTACAGCGCGAGCGCCTCACCCGTGAGGTGGGTGTTGGGGCTGAAGTAGGTCGAGAGGTTCCGCTCGAGATGTCGCGCGGAGAGGACGAGGTGGCCCACCGCGCGGCGCACGGTCGCGTCGGCGAGTGCGGGGGCATCGGCCGCAAGTCGCAGCGTCCACACCCAGGCCATGGCGCGAAAGCCGACTTCCAGGCTGCTGGCCCAGTTGATGCCGCGCTTTGGTGGGTTGGCGTCCATCCAGCTGGTGAGCGCGGCGTCGATGGCGGCGGCGTATCGCGCGTCGCGCGTCAACACCCAGGCCTGGCCTAACGACACCAGCCACTGGTGGCGGTTCACCTCCCACACGCGCTTGTGGTCGCCGGCCACGGCGGGGTCCAGGTAGGGCACGCGCGACCAGTGGTCGCGTGGTGCCCGGATGTCGGCCACCGGGTCACGGTGCCAATCGATGGGAAGCCCCACGTCCAC
>JAEUJK010000710.1 GCA_016794735.1 Gemmatimonadota bacterium
CGCGGCGTGATCTCGATCCCGAAGAGCCGCTCCGCGCCTAACGCGAAGGCGACGTTGTTCCCGGGGGAGTTGAGGTAGTCCTCACGATCCGTCCACGGGATGATCTGGTTGTACTGGCGATACTCGCCGATCTTCTCGAACCCGCAATGCAGGTACCCGACGTGCGGGATGCAGCGGACGACCGTCTCGCCGTCCAGTTCGAGCACCAGGCGGAGCACCCCGTGTGTTGCCGGGTGCTGCGGCCCGATGTTGATCAACATGTGCTCGCCCTCGAGCTCCGGCTCCATGGCCGGCGGTGCCTCGAGCGCGGTGACACTCCCTGCCCCATCGACCACGAGCGGCACGCGCTGCGGGCGACCCGACGCGTCCAGGCCGGTGGTCGAGAGGGCGACCTCGATGGTGCGCTTCGTCGCCATCGCTACTCTCCCGTCCGTTCGCCGCCCGTGAGGCGCTGCCGCATGTCGGTCGGCAGGTCCTCGAACGCATCGGCAATGGTGAGCTCTTCCATCGAGTAGCGGGCTTCGGGGTTGGCCGACAGCGCCTGCCGCAACTGCTCGGCGCGCGAGAACCGGCCGCGCAGCGGGAAGTCCTTCCGGAGCGGATGCCCCTCCTTGTACTGCTCCCACAGGAGGATGCGTCGCAGGTCCGGGTGCCCCTCGAACACGATGCCGAACATGTCGTAGCACTCCCGCTCCAACCAGTCGGCGCCCTTGTAGATCGGCCACACGCTGGCCACGCGCAGCGGCTGTCCCTTCGGCAACTGCGCCTTCACGCGAAGGAAGCGACGATACGGGAGCGACCGCAGGTGCCACACGACCTCGACCGGCAGCTCGAGGTCGCGATACTCGACCGCGGTGACGTCGGAGAGGTAGTCGTACTGTTCCGCGGCATCGTCATGCAGGTAGCGGATGATCTCGCCCGCGGCCGCTGGTGCCACATAGACCGTCGTTTCGCCCCACGTCACCTCGGCACGCACCACCTGCGCGCCGAACCGCTCGCGCAGGCGCGCGACCGAGGGGTTCATCTCTCCGCCACGGTGCGGAATCGCCTTCGACGTACGCGGTGTCTCGTTAGGGGCGGCACGCCCCGCCGCCACGGGCTGGAACGCGGCGCTCACAGCCCGGACCGGGTCTGGTGGACCGAGTTGCCGAACGGTTCGGAGAGTTCGTCGATCATCGACGGCGGGATGTACAGGTTACTGGCCGGGTCCGGCTCCAGCTCAACACGCAGCGACTGGTCCGACATGCGCTCGCGCTTGATCTTCTCCTGGAGCATCATGATGCCGTACATGAGGCCTTCGGGACGCGGCGGGCAGCCCGGGACATAGACGTCCACCGGGATGATCGTGTCGATCCCCTGCGTGACCGCGTAGGTGTCGAACATCCCGCCGGTCGAGGCGCAGGCGCCCATCGAGATCACCCACTTGGGCTGCGGCATCTGCTGGTAGATGCGCCGGATGACCGGGGCCAGCTTGAACGGCACGCGTCCGGCGCAGATCAGCACATCGGCTTGGCGCGGCGAGAAGGACATGCGCTCCATGCCGAAGCGCGCGAGGTCAAACCGGCTGGCAGCGCTCGCCATGAACTCGATCGCGCAGCACGCCGTCCCGAAGGGCATGGGCCACAGCGAATTCGCGCGCCCCCAGTTGACCAGGAAGTCCAGTCGCGTCGTGACCCAGCCTTCCTGCGACTGGGGATCCATGCTGACGACGGACGATTCAGGGCGAGGCGTCAATCCCACTGGAGCGCTCCCTTCTTCCAGACGTAGACGAAGCCGACGAGGAGGATGGCGATGAACACCAGCATCTCGCCGAGGCCGAAGAACGAGGTCATCCCGGGCGGACACATGCCACCCACCAGCGCCGCGTTGCAGGAGAGCTGCCGGTAGTACGCCCCCCACGGGATCATGAACACGGTTTCGATGTCGAAGATGATGAACAACATCGCGACCATGTAGAACTTCACCGAGAAGCGCTCGCGCGCATCACCGAGTGGCGGGATTCCCGACTCGTAGGGCTGGTCCTTCACCGGCGAAGGGCGACGCCGCAGCGTCAGGGTCGAGATCGCCACCATCGCAATGGCATTGACGGCGACAAACCCGAGCAACAGAAGAACTGGCAGGTAGGTCCGATCCATCGCGCTCCCGACTTCGTGAAAAATTTCACTTAGCAAAGCCCGTCGAAATTACCTGCCCACTTCCGGTGGTGTCAACGGACGTAACCCACGACGATCACACACGTTATGCCTCGCTCACTGTGCCGCCGGACCGCGATCCGTCGAGAATCCCACAGTCGTGGCCTTGCCCGGCCGCACGAGGTCGTTCCGCGAACCCGGATCGAAGCCCGGTTCGCCGCGAAAAATGGCGCCTGATTCGGGGAGCACGGGGGGGAAAGCCACATCATTCCCCGCCCCTTGCTGCCGTTACGCCATCTCGAATTCGCGGTTGAACGCGACGGCGAAGTTGAAGGTCTTGGCCTTCGTCCGGGACTCCATCGCGTCCGCCACACGCTCGAGGCGCTTCGGGATGCCGAGGATGGACTCCTGGGCGCGCTTCCCGGCGTCGGTCACGGCCGCTACCGCCTCGATGGCCCAGAACCGAATCTGTTCCTCGACGATCTTGAGGTAGTCGCGCGGACCATAGATCCCGGCACGGCGGATCACGTCGGCCATCTCCCGGAAGTTCGGCATGTTGATCCCGGGCATGTCGATCGCGGGCATGAGCGCCACGGCCGAGACGAGGGCACGGTCGGGGTCCCTGGCCAGGACCTCCTTGAAGATCGTGCGATAGAACGTGTAGTGCCGCGCTTCTTCCTTGGCGACGTTGGACAGCACCTCGCCGATCAGCGGCTCACACTGCGACGCGAGCTTGCCGGTGTTGGCGTGGCTGAACTGCGTCGCACGTTCCTGGAGGGACGTGTAGACGAAGACCTTGTATGGGTCCATGTCCCACGCGGGCTCGAACCCGGCGCGCATGTAGTCGAACTGCATGCGGTCGAGCACCGGGTTGTCCAGGATGCGGCTCTCGCGCATGTAGTCGTGGAGGATGACGCCGTGCCGGTCCTCCTCGGCGGTCCACAGGTTCGTCCACTTGAACCAGAACGAATTCGAGCCCAGGTACTGGCCGAGGATCCGGTGGAAGTGTGGCAGCCCCTCCTCCGTGAGGAGGTTCACACACAGCGCCACGCGCGCGGGGAGGCTGATGCCCTCGGCGCGCTTGCGCAGCGCGGCGAAATGCTGGTCGGGGTCGGTGTCCGGTGCCGGGGCCAGCACCTCGCTGGGGAACCAGAGGATCCGCTTGGCCTCGTGGGCCTCCATCAGGTCCTGGACGACCGGTTCGAGGTCGGCAAGCACCTCGATCCGCGGTCGCAGCGTGGCGTCTTCGTTTTCCATGGCAGGCAAGATAGTTCCTGGCCACGCGGTTGCGAGGGGTTGACGGCCGGTGTCAGGGGAGCCCGGGGCGCGCCGTCGTTAGGCTAGCGGGGACGCGTCCAGATGAGGATCAATCCGCAGTATCCGTCGCGTCCCATGGACTGGTACTGCGCGGGGATGGTCGATGGGCCGGCGTAGACCTCCATCCCGTAGACCTCCCGGGGGTCGATGAGGCGCAGGTCGAACCCCCACTCCTTGGGAACGCCATCCACGGCAACACGCAGGATGCAGTGGACGCGTTCCATCTCGCCGGCGCGTCCGCTGCTGCGCCGATTCATCGGATTACTCCCCAGGGCGGGGCCCTGGTTGAGCCGTAGCATCGCTCCCCTCGACGATGCGGGCAGGAGGATGCCGGCACTGTCGACCAGGGTCACGCCCTGCACGCCGCGGCGCAGGAAGTCGGTAATGCGGGGGAGCGCACTCTTCTCGAACTGCGCCGGGCCGATGAATGTCGCACCACCGGCGGCCCGCTTCCGACGTCCCTCAAACTCAAGCATCATCGCGTTCATCGCCGGGCTCGTCCCCGCCACCGCCACCGGTTCGAGCACCTGCGTCGCGGGGAGCAGTTTCACGGCGAGCAAACCGGCCGACCACACGGCGGCGGTGAGCACCGAGGTATCGGGTCGAAAGCCAAGGCGCGAGACGACGAGGAGCTTCTGCGAACTGTCGACGGCGAGACTTGCCATTCCCGCGCTGTCCGTCGTCGTGCGGCGTCGCGTCTCCAGTGCTTCCACCCGGGCACCCGCAACGGCGCGCCCCGTGGTGGCATCGCGGACGTCGATCCACAATGCGGACGTGGCGTCGCGTTCCTGCGCGACCAGGCTCACAGATCCGACCAACAGCAGGATGAGAGTTCGGAGCAGCATGAATCCTGGGGTCGACCGCCCCAAGGTGCGGAACACGGTCTCATCGCGCTAGACTGACCGCGCGCTGGGGTGCTCCAGGTGCGCGTGGCACCTCCGAGGATGATGACCGACCGCTCTCGCGGCCGGCCATCGACGCGGACGCGCGCGAGGTGCCTTAGCCGGCGCCGGCGGCTTTCTGGTTCTCGGCCGGCTCGAACAGCATGCCCGTGAGGTAGTCCTTGTTCATGCGCCCGATCGTGTCGATCGAGATCTCCTTGGGACACGCCTCCTGGCACTCCCCAAACAGCGTGCAGCCGCCGAAGTGCTCGAGGTCCATCTGCGCGACCATCTTCAACGCGCGGCGATACCGCTCGGGCTGGCCCTGCGGCAGGAACCCCAGGTGGGCCACCTTCGCGGCGGTGAACAGCGACGCCGACGCATTGGGGCACGCGGCGACACACGCCCCGCACCCGATGCACGCCGCCGCATCCATCGCGGCATCAGCATCCTGCTTGGGCACCGGGAGCGCATTGCCGTCGGGCGCATTCCCCGTTTGCACGGAGATGAACCCGCCCGCCTGCACGATCCGGTCGAGGGCGCTGCGGTCCACGCACAGGTCGCGCAGCACCGGGAACGCGGTGGCGCGCCACGGCTCGATGGTGATGGTCTCCCCGTCGGCGAACGACCGCATGTGCAGCTGGCAGGTCGTCGTGGCGGGCATCGGCCCGTGCGCTGACCCGTTGATCATCAGGCCGCACATGCCGCAGATCCCCTCGCGGCAATCATGGTCGAACGCGATCGGCACCTCACCCTTCGCGGTGAGTTGCTCGTTCACGACGTCCAGCATCTCCAGGAACGACATGTCGGGCGACACGTCGTTGGCCTGGTATTCTCGAAACGCGCCGTCGGCGTTCGGCCCCGCCTGGCGCCAGACTCTCAGCGTGAGTTTCATCGGCATCACTTGTACGAACGGGTGGCCAACTGGACGTTCTCGAACGCCAGCGGCTCCTTGTGGAGGACGGGCGCCTTCCCTTCACCGCCGTGGCCCCATGCGGCGACGTACGCAAAGCGTTCGTCGTCGCGCCGGGCTTCGCCATCCTCGGTCTGGTGTTCCGTGCGGAAGTGTCCGCCGCACGATTCCTCGCGGTGCAACGCGTCGGTGCACATCAACTCGGCGAGCTCGAGGAAGTCGGCCACGCGTCCGGCGGCCTCCAGGGACTGGTTGAGCTCGGCCCCGCTGCCCGGCACCGTCAAGTTGGACCAGAACTCCTCGCGGAGGGCCGGGATGCGCTGCAGGGCCTCGCGCAGGCCGGACGCGTCGCGCGCCATCCCGCACTTGTCCCACATGATCCGGCCCAGCTCGCGATGGAACGACTGGGCGCTGCGCTTGCCACCGATCGACAGCAGGCGCTTGGTCCGTTCCTCCACCGCACGCTCGGCCGCCCGCACGTCCGGGTGGTCGGCGCTCACCGGCTCGAGCTTGGTGCCTGCGAGGTAGTGGCCGATGGTGTACGGGATGATGAAGTAGCCATCCGCGAGTCCCTGCATGAGGGCGCTGGCCCCCAGGCGGTTCGCGCCGTGGTCCGAGAAGTTCGCCTCCCCCAGCACGTGCAGGCCGGGGATCGTGCTCATGAGGTTGTAGTCCACCCAGAGGCCACCCATGGTGTAGTGCACGGCCGGGTAGATGCGCATCGGGACCTGGTACGGGTCCTCGTCGGTGATGCGCTGGTACATCTCGAACAGGTTGCCGTAGCGCTCGGCGATCTTGTCGCGACCGAGCCGGTTGATGGCGTCGCGGAAGTCGAGGTACACGCCGAGCCCGCCAGGACCCACGCCGCGGCCGGAGTCACAGGCTTCCTTGGCCGCACGCGAGGCAATGTCGCGCGGAGACAAGTTGCCGAAAGACGGATACTTCCGTTCGAGGTAGTAGTCGCGCTCGGCGTCGGGGATCAGGTGCGGCGCCCGCGTGTCGCCTTCACGCTTCGGCACCCAGACCCGCCCGTCGTTGCGCAACGACTCCGACATCAGCGTCAACTTGGACTGGTAGTCGCCGCTCTGCGGGATGCACGTCGGGTGGATCTGCGTGAAGCACGGGTTGCCGAACAGCGCGCCCTGCTTGTGCGCGCGCCAGATCGCCGTGGTGTTGGACCCCTTCGCGTTGGTCGACAGGTAGAAGACGTTGCCGTACCCACCGGTGGCGAGGATGACGGCATCGCCCACGTGCGACGAGATCTTCCCGCTGACGAGGTCGCGCACGACGATCCCGCGCGCGCGACCGCCCACCTGGATCAGGTCGAGCATCTCGGTGCGCGCGAACATCTTCACGCCGCCCTTCGCGACTTCCTTCTCCAGTGCCTGGTAGGCGCCGAGGAGGAGCTGTTGGCCGGTCTGGCCGCGGGCATAGAAGGTCCGCGAGACCTGGGCGCCACCAAACGAGCGATTGGCGAGGAGTCCGCCGTACTCACGGGCGAACGGAACCCCCTGGGCCACGCACTGGTCGATGATGTTCACCGAGATCTGCGCGAGCCGGTACACGTTGGCTTCGCGTGCGCGGAAGTCCCCGCCCTTCACCGTGTCGTAGAACAGGCGATAGATCGAGTCGCCGTCGTTCTGGTAGTTCTTCGCCGCGTTGATGCCACCCTGCGCCGCGATCGAGTGCGCGCGGCGCGGCGAATCCTGGAAGCAGAAGCACGAGACCTGGTAGCCCAGCTCCGCCATCGTGGCGGCCGCCGATGCGCCCGCCAACCCGGATCCCACCACGAGCACGTGGTATTTCCGCTTGTTGGCCGGGTTCACCAGCTTCATCTCGAACTTGTGCTTGTCCCACTTCTGGGCCACAGGCCCCGAGGGAATGCGTGCGTCGAGGGTCATGGCGCCACCTCCTGGACCACGTCCGGCGCAAAGACACCGAGCGCCGCGGCCACCGGCACCGCGGCAAAGCCGAGGGTGACGAGCACGGCGATGGCGATCGCGATGTTGCGGTGCAACGGACGATCAGACGGACGCCGCAGCCCCAGCGTGCGCCACGAGGCCCACGCGCCGTGGAAGAGGTGCAGCCCGAGGAGTCCCGCCGCCACGACGTACAGGCCAACCGCCCACCAGCGCTGGAAGCCGAGGCGGAGGTTGTTGTAGGGATCGAGGTGGACAAACTGCGGATGGCCGACGCCGAGCGTCATGTCCAGGATGTGAAAGACGATGAAGCCGACGAGCACCACGCCACCCACGCGCATGCTGCGCGCGCCCCAGGTCGACGTATGGTGCTCCTTGCGGCCATAGGCGGACGGGCGTGCCGCGCGATTGCGCGCCGTCAGCTGCAGCGCGGCGACCACGTGGAGCACGACCATCGCGACCAGCCCCCCGCGCGCAATCCAGAGCAGCGGGCCGAGCTTGCGGAGCCCCGCAGCGTAGGTGTGCATCGCCTGCGCCGGTGCGGTCGGGGTGAACATCTGCAGGTTGCCCGCCATGTGGGCGATGACGAAGGCGATCCCACCGATCCCCGTCACCGCCATCACGACCTTCTTGCCCACCGACGAATCCCAGAACCGCCGCACACGCCCTGCCGGCGGACGGGCCACGCCCGCCGCCGGAAGTGTGGAAACGCTCATCAGTTCAGCCGATCGTTAGGGTCAGATCGCCAGCTTGCCCATGGGCTCGCGCACGGCGTCGGCGCTCTTGCCCAGCGCCACGCGCTCCGCCGGCGTCAACTCCACCTCGATGATCTTCTCGAGGCCGTTGCGCCCGAGCTTGCAGGGGACGCCGAGGAAGAGGCCGGACATGCCGTACTCACCCTCGAGCCACGCCGCACACGGCAGGATGCGCTTGTGGTCGAAGACGATCGCCTCGGCCATCTGCACCGCGCCGGCCGACGGCGCGTAGTACGCCGACCCGGTCTTGAGGTAGCTCACGATCTCGGCGCCGCCATTGCGCGTGCGGTCGACGATCTTGTCGAGCGCCGAACGCTCGAGCAGCTGCGTCACGGGAATGCCGCTCACCGTCGTGTACGAGATCAGCGGGACCATCGTGTCGCCGTGGCCGCCAAGGACCATCGCCTGGATGTCGCGCACAGAAACGTCCATGGCCTCGGCGAGGAACGCACGGTAGCGCGCCGTGTCGAGGACGCCGGCCATGCCGAGCACGCGCTCGCGCGGGAACCCGGTGACCTTCTTCGCGACGTAGCACATCACGTCGAGCGGGTTCGACACCACGATCACGATCGCGTTCGGCGACGTGCGGGCCACCTGCTCCGACACGTTCTTCACGATCCCGGCGTTCGTGTTCATCAGGTCGTCACGCGACATGCCCGGCTTGCGGGCGATGCCGGCGGTGATGATGACGATGTCGGAGTTCTCCGTCTCGTCGTAGCCGTTGGTGCCGATGACGCGGGAGTCGTACAACTCGATCGGGGCGGACTGCCACTGGTCGAGGCCCTTCCCCTGCGGGACGCCATCGACGATGTCGACCAGCACGACCTGACGGGCGAGTTCCTTCTCAGCCACGCGCTGTGCCGCCGTGGCGCCGACGTTACCGGCGCCGACGACCGTGATCTTGTTGACCATGAGTGTATGTGAAGAGTTCGGGTGTAGTCGGGAAACCTAATCGACGCGGCGGGCACCGTCCGCCGGTCATCTCACGAAGTATCGGCGCCATGCGCGCTCAGCCACCGACCTCGCTGAGGGCGCGCAACCCGCCGACGCGCCGCTCGAGGAGGAAGTGCTCCTTCGGCTTGTTCGCCAGGGCCTGGCGAAAGAGCGGCTCGAGCGGCTCGCCCGCACGCAGCGGGGTCCGCAGGTCGACCTCGTGATCGCCATACAGGCAGGTCCGAAGGCGCCCGTCGGCCGTTAGGCGCACCCGGTTGCACGAGCCGCAGTACGTGTGCGTCATCGGGGTGATCACCCCCACCGTTCCGCGGGCGCCAGGCAGCGAGTAGTAGGCGGCCGGTCCGTTGCCACGCGGGCCGGCGGCTGGCGTCAGCTCGCCCAACGCGGCGATCCGGGCGAGCACCTCGGGGCTCGGCACCACGTGGGCGTCGGTCAGCTCGCGCAGGTCGCCCACCGGCATCAGCTCGATGAACCGCACGTGCCACGGGTGCTCCACCGTCAGGCGCGCGAAATCCACCACCTCGTCGTCGTTGATGCCGCGCATGACGACGACGTTCAGCTTGAGCGGCTCGAGGCCGGCGGCTGTGGCCGCCAGCAGCGAGGCCACCGGGTCAAACGCCAGGTTGCGCCGCGCGATGGCCGCAATGCGATCCTCCCGCAACGAGTCGGCGCTCATGTTGACGCGGTCGAGTCCCGCCTCGGCGAGGGCACCGCTCAGCTCCGGCAATCGGACCCCGTTGGTCGACAAGGCGATGTCCGTGATGCCGGGCACCGCCTTGAGCTGTCGAATCAGGGCCGGGAGGTCCGGCCGAATCGTCGGCTCTCCCCCGGTGATGCGCAGCTTCCGCAGGCCGAGTGGGGCGAGCTGGGCGACGATGGCGGTGATCTCCTCGTACGAGAGGATGTCCCGCTTGGGCAACCACTGGAGCCCCTCCAGCGGCATGCAGTACTGGCACCGGAAGTTGCACCGGTCGGTCACGGAGATTCGGAGGTACTCGATGCTCCGCCCGAACTGATCCCGCAGCGCCTCGCTCATGCGCCACCCGCTGGCGTCGCGGCTCGCGTGGGATCCACCCACTCCCGCGTGCCGTCCACGTAGTGCTCGCGCTTCCAGATCGGCACCCGCTTCTTGATCTCCTCAATCACCTGGCGGGCGGCATCCATGCTGGCGGCGCGCCGCGGATGCGCGACGGCGATCCCGACGCTCGCCTCACCCAGGGCCAGGTATCCGAGGCGATGCTCCACGGCGACCCGGGCCCCCGGGAACTGCACGCTGACCTCGTCCGCAATGCGCTGCAGTTCGTCGGCGGCCATGCGCTCGTACGCCTTGTAGTCGATCCCGGAGACGGCGCGCCCATCGTTCACCTCGCGCACGGTGCCCAGGAACACGGTCGTGGCGCCGCAGCTGTCGTGCGCCACTTCGCGCGACAACTCGCCCACGTCGATCGGGCGATGCACGAGCCGCGCGGTCGCCATCACCCGCCCGCAACTGGTGGAATGACGGCCACTTCGTCGCCCTCGCGAATGGGCGCGCTGCGATCGGCGTACACCGCGTTGATGGCCATCATGGGATGCGGAGGGACCGGGGTCGTGATGCGACCCTGCACGAGTGCGAGGACGTCACCCGCCGTGGCTCCGTCGTGTGCGTCGATCACGACCGAGTCCGCGCCGAACGCGTCGGCGTAGGAAGCAAAGAGGAGCACACGCACCTGCATATGCGAGCAACACTAGCCGGTTGCGCGGGGTTCCGGCCAGAGGAAAGAAAAACGCCCGGGGAGGCCCGGGCGTCGCGTGCTAATCGTCATCGTGATCGTCGTCGTCCACGTGGCCAGGCAAAGGCTCCAGGTCGGCAACCATCGCGCGGAGTTCCTTGGACGGCTTGAACACCGGGACCGGTCGGGCCGAAACCTCGACCGGACTACCGGTCCGGGGGTTCCGGGCCATTCGCGTCTTGCGGTGGCGGATCTTGAAGGTGCCGAAGCCACGCACCTCGATGTTTTTCTGGAGCTGGAGCGCTTCCTTGATGGCGTCGAGGAAGGCGTCGACCACCCGTGCGCAGTCCTTCTTGGAGATCAGCGGACCTGCCGTTCGGGAAATCTGCTGGGTGACGTGCTCGACGAGGTCGGCTTTGGTCATTTCACGGGATCAAGGGGGACGCCTTCGTTCCGCCCGCTGGGGGTCGAACTTATGGAGCCCCCTGCCGAAGTGTCAAGCGGTTGTGCCACTTCGGTTTACATCATCCCTGACCGCGCTCATGAACTGCTTGAAGAGCGGCCGGGCGTCATGAGGACCCGGCGCGGCCTCAGGGTGGTACTGCACGGCGAAGAGCGGAAGTGTCCGATGCCGCAGCCCCTCGACGGTCCCGTCGTTGAGGTTGATGTGGGTCACTTCCAGGTCCGGCGCGCCAGGGATACCGGCCTCGCTCCCTTCCACGGCAAACCCGTGGTTCTGGGAGGTGATCAGCACGCGTCCGGTGGCCAGTTCCTTCACGGGGTGATTCCCACCGCGATGGCCGTACGGGAGCTTGGTCGTGTTCCCCCCGTA
>JAEUJK010000729.1 GCA_016794735.1 Gemmatimonadota bacterium
GAGGCGATCGATCGCAAGGTGCGCGAACTGGTGCAGCGACAGCTGCAGTGCCTGCACGACGTGGTGCTGCCGGCGCTTGCCGAACACGATGTGCGCCTCGTCTCGATCGACGAGCTGACGGTGGAGGAACGGACGGAGGTCGATCGGTTCTTCGATCGCGAGGTCTTTCCGGTGCTCACGCCGCTCGCGGTCGACCCGAGCCATCCGTTCCCGTACATCTCCAACCTGTCGCTGTCGCTCGCGGTGCTCGTGCGCGACCCGGAAAGCGGGGAAGAACGGTTCGCGCGGGTCAAGGTGCCGCGCAGCCTCTCCCGGTGGGTCCCGTTAGGCGGCACGCGTCGGTTCCTGCCCCTCGAGGAACTGATTGGCGCCCACCTCGGCACCTTGTTCCCGGGGATGTCGGTGGAGCACTGGCACGGGTTCAAGATCACGCGGTACTCCGACCTGGACGTGCCCGCCGCGGACGAACCCGAGGACCTGCTGGCGTCGATCGAGGAGCAGGTCTTCCAGCGGCGCTTTGGCGAGGTGGTGCGGCTCGAGGTGGAGACGGGGATGCCGGAGCATGTGCGACGGCTGCTCCTTGAGGAGTTGCGGGAAGGGGCGCCGCCGGATGTGTTGCCGCTCTCGGAGCGCGATGTGCATGACGTCGGTCCGCTGGTCGAGCTGGCGGACCTGATGGCGCTGGCGACGATCGACGTGCCCGTGCTGCGCGACACGCCGTACGCGCCGCTCGTTCCGCACGAGCTGCGGGACATCGAACGCCCGATCTTCGACGCGATCCGCGAGCGCGACATCCTGGTGCACCACCCGTTCGAGTCGTTCGCGATGAGCGTCGAGCGGTTCTTCGAGAGTGCGGCCACCGACGACGCCGTGCTGGCGCTCAAGACCACCCTGTACCGGACGTCGGGCGACACGGCGATCGTGCAGGCGCTGACCGACGCCGCCCAGCGTGGCAAGCAGGTGGCGGTGCTCGTGGAGCTGCAGGCGCGCGGCGACGAGGCGAACAACATCAGCTGGGCGCGCACGCTCGAAGACCACGGGGTGCACGTGGCCTACGGGCTGCCGGGGCTCAAGACGCACGCGAAGATCGCGCTCGTCGTCCGTCGCGACCCCGATGGGATCCGTCGGTATGTGCACATCGGGACGGGCAACTACAACTCCAAGACGGCGCGCGTCTACACGGACCTGGGGTTGTTCACGGTCAACGAGCAGGTGGCGTCGGACATCTCGGACGTGTTCAACCTGCTCACCGGGTTCTCGCGCCAGCGCGAGTACCGCAAGCTGCTGGTGGCACCGACGACGATGAAGGCGCGGTTCCTCGGGCTTATCGCGCGCGAGGCGACGCATGCGCGGGCGGGGCGCCCGGCGCGGATCGTCGCCAAGCTCAACGCCGTCGTGGATCCCGACATCATTGCGGCGTTGTACGAGGCGTCGCAGGCGGGGGTCACCATCGACCTCATCATCCGCGGGATCTGCTGCCTGCGCCCCGGGCTGCCCGGGGTGAGCGAGCGGATCCGCGTGCGCAGCATCATCGGGCGGTTCCTCGAACATTCCCGCATCTTCTCGTTCGCCAATGGGGGCGACGAGGAGTTCTTCATCGGGTCGGCGGACTGGATGCCGCGGAACCTGGAGCGGCGCGTCGAGGTGATTGCGCCGGTGGAGGATCGGGCGCTGCAGGCGCGGCTGCGCTCACTGCTCGACACCTGCCTGGAGGACAACCGCCAGGCGTGGGAGCTGCACCCGGATGGCACGTATGTCCAGCTGCGTGCGCCCTCCGCGGTGGAGGAGCTGGCGTCCCACTACAGCTTCCTGCGTGACCCGTGGGGGCTCGATCGCATGATCAGCCGGTATGCGACGGCCGAGATGCGGGCCCTGTCGCTCGCCGAGTACGATGCGATGACGAGCAACGGGCGGATGCGTGAGGAGGCCCCGCTGCCGACCAAGCGCCCGCGACGGAAGAAGGTGCGCGAGGCCTAGGGCCGCCGTCCCCTGGCCTAACCGACGATAACGATCGGCAGGCCGGTCACCCGCTCCAGCAGCTTGCGCTTGCGCTCCGCCCCCCACATCTCGAGGCGGATGACCTTCGCGCGCGGGTCAGGCACGGGGGTGATGCGCAACGCGCGCTCGGTCCAGCGGACCTTCACGCTGGCGATGCCGCCCACGTGGCCGCGATCGAGGCCGTCGGCCACACGCAGCAGGCCGCTGAGGATCTCGACGCGGCGGCGATTGTCGGCGCTCAGTGCCCCAAAGGCCGTATGCTTGACCTTGGGTTCCGCGCCGCGGTGGTATCGCGCCACGGCGGCGACCAGCATCTGCTCCTCCGGGGACATGCCGAGGAGGTCGGCGTGCAGGATGAGGTGGTACGAGTGCTTGTGGTGCTGGTCGTAGTTGATGTGGTAGCCGATGTCGTGCAGGAGGGCGGCGTCGGCAAGGATGTCGCGGTCGGAGGACGTGCAGCCCAGCCGTGGCCCGATGGCGTCGAAGAGCTGGAGGGCGAGGCGCTGCACATGTTCGGCGTGCGGCCGCTCGAAGTGGCACCGCTCGGCGAGGGTGCGCACGGTGCGCGTGCGGGCGGCGCCAGGGTCGGCGGGGACGGACTGCACGCGGGCGCCCTCGAGCAGGATGCCCTCGCGGATGCCGTACCCGGAGACCACGAGGTGTCGCGCCTCGATCCTCGCCATCACCTCGGCGGCCACGACCAGCCCGGCCAGGATGATGTCGGCGCGCCCGCTGTTGAGCCCGCGCACCTGCGCGCGCTCCGCTGGTGAGGCGGTCTGCAGCAGGTCGATGAGGTGCTCGATTTCCTCGCGGGGGATGCGGGTACCGTGGACCTTGCCCGCCGCCGTGGATGCACCACGTCGGTAGAGGTACATGCCGGCGAGGTTCGTGAAGGTGCCGCCCGACCCGATGAGCATCGCGCGACGCCAGTCCTTGAGCGGCAATGCCTTGCGGATGTCGGCGCGCACGAACTTGCGCAGGGTGCGCACGTCCTTGCGCGTGGGACGCGGACCGAGGAACTGCTCGGTCATGCGGATGGCACCAAACGGGAACGATGCCAGCCGGTCGATGAGGCCGCCGGCACTGGTGGCCAGCTCGAGCGAGCCACCGCCGATGTCCATCACCACCGCGCGCGAGCGGGCGAGGTCGAAGTGTGCCTGCGCGCTGCGGAAGGCGAGGCGGGCCTCGTCTTCTCCCTGCAACACGCGGATCTTCAGCCCGGTCTCGCGCCGGACCAGGTCGACGAACCCCTTGCCGTTGGCCGCGTCGCGGACGGCGCTCGTGGCAACGGCGTCGATGCGCGAGACGCCGTATTGGCGCGCGAGGGTGCTCATGCGGGAGAGCGACTCGAGGGCGTCGCGGATGGCGTCCTCGCCCATGATGCCGTTCATGTCGACCCCGGCACCGAGCCGGGGGGCTGCCTTCATTTCATCGATGATGCGGATGCGCCCATCGGGGCTGACGTCGGCGATGAGCTGCCGGATCGAGTTGGACCCGATGTCGATGGCCGCGAGCCGGACCGCCCCGTCAGGCGGTTGACCCGCCGGCCTCAGCGTCCTTCGCGTCGAACTCGAAGCGGTGCTTGATCGACTTGCCTTCCGCGAGGAAGACCGCGTCTTCGCCGATGTTGGTCGCAAGGTCTGCCACACGCTCCAGGTTGCGGCTGACGAGCAGGAGCTCGAGCGACGGGTTGATCGTCCGCGCGTCTGCCATCATGTGGGTCAAGAGAATGCGGAACATCGAGTCGTGCAAGGCGTCGACCTGGTCGTCGGCCTTGCAGACGGCGCGCCCGAGCTGCCCATCGGCGCGGATGAAGGCGTCGAGGGCGTCGGCGAGCATGCGTCGGGCGCGGCGCGCCATGTCCTCGATCTCGGGATCCGGCACCGCGGTGGCGCGCAGCGCGATGAGCCGAAGGGCACACTGGGCGATGTTGACGGCGTGGTCCCCGACGCGCTCCAGGTCACTGGAGACCTTGATGGCACCGATCAGGAAGCGCAGGTCGCGCGCCATGGGCTGCTGCAATGCCAGCAACTCGATGGCGAGGGTCTCCACCTCCACCTCGAGCAGGTCCACCTCGCGGTCGCCCAGGATGACCTGGTCCGCCTTTTCCTTGTCCCGTGTGAGGAGGGCATCCACGGCCAGCTCCACCAGCTCTTCCGCGCGTGCGGACATGTCGAGCAGGCGCTGCTTGAGGGTGGACAGCTGGTCGTGGAAATGCCGGAAGCCGGCGTCGGAGGGGCTCATCCAAATCTCCCGGTGATGTAAGCCTCGGTGCGATCCTCGCGCGGGCTGGTGAACATCGCCTGCGTCTGGCCCACCTCGATCAGTTGCCCGAGGTAGAAGAACGCGGTGCGATCACTCACGCGCGCGGCCTGCTGCAGGTTGTGCGTGACCATGACGATGGTCAATTCCGCCTTGAGTTCATAGAGCAGCTCCTCGATCCGCTGGGTGGCGATGGGATCGAGTGCCGAACACGGCTCGTCGAGCAGCAGGACCTC
>JAEUJK010000761.1 GCA_016794735.1 Gemmatimonadota bacterium
GGCGGCGGCGGGTGGCAAGGTGCCGATCGAGCTGGACGTGAACGATGACTGCGAGACCTGCGGTGGCACCGGTGCCGCCGCGGGGGCAACGCTCGCGTCGTGCCCGGAGTGCAAGGGGCGCGGCGTGATCTCGTTCGGGCAGGGTGGGTTCGCGGTGAACCGGCCGTGCCCGCTCTGCGCGGGTCGAGGCCAGGTGCCCACGGAGCGCTGCGGTACCTGCAACGGCTCGGGTGAGGTGCGTGCGCGTCGTAAGGTGGCGGTGACCGTCCCGCCAGGCGCCGACACCGGCACCAAGATCCGGCTCAAGGGGCAGGGTACCAAGGGCGCGAACGGTGGGCCACCGGGTGACCTCATCATCACGCTCCAGGTGCACGAGGACCGGTTCTACTCGCGCGAAGGGACCGACCTGGTCGCCACGGTGCCGCTCAACATCGCGCAGGCCACGTTAGGCACGCGCATCACCGTCCGCACGCTCGATGGCAAGAAGGTGACGATCAAGGTGCCGCCCGGCACGGGGAGCGGAAAGCGCTTTCGGGTGCGTGGGCAGGGGATCGAGAAGGACGGCCAGCGCGGTGACCTCATCGTGGAGACGGGGATTGCGGTCCCCGAGTCGCTGACCGAGGAGCAGGAAGCGCAATTCAAGGCGTTCGCCGAGGCGGCGGGGCTCAAGTACTAGCCCCGGCAAGGCGTCGGACAGGTCACGGTGGGTCGCGGGCACTGGCGTCCGCGAACGTGCCGCAGAGATTGCGTTGGTGATGCGACTCCTTGCCCTGGCGATCCTGCTCGCGACTGCGTGCCGCGCCACCGCGCCCGCCCTCCGACCCATGACGACGCGTCCCCTCATCATCGCCCACCGCGGCGCGAGCGGCGAACTGCCGGAGCACACGCTCGAAGCCTACGACCGGGCGATCGAGCGGGGGGCAGACATCGTCGAGCCGGATGTCGTCAGCACGAAGGACGGGGTGCTCGTTGCGCGGCACGAGAACGAGATTGGCGGCACCACCGACGTCGCCACGAAGTTCCCCGCGCGTCGTCGCGAGGCGGTGGTGGATGGGGAGACCGTCACTGGATGGTTTGTCGAGGACTTCACCCTCGCCGAGTTGCGGACGTTGCGTGCCCGCGAGCGGCTGGCGACGCGTTCCCACGCCAACGATGGAAAGTTCCTCGTCCCCACGCTGGATGAGGTGCTGGCGCTGGTGCGGCGACGCGAGCGCGAGCTGGGCCGCGTGATCGGGGTGTACCCGGAGACCAAGCACCCGACGTACTTCCGCTCGATCGGGCTGCCGCTCGAGGATCGCTTGCTCGCCGTGCTGGCGGCGCACGGCTTCGACGGGCGCGAGGATGAGGTCTTCATCCAGTCGTTCGAGGTCGGGAACCTCAAGGCGCTGCGTGCGCGGACCTCGATCCGGCTGATCCAGTTGGTGGATGGGGGAGGGTCAGCCTGGGACCAACGCGGCGCCGGGGGACGAACGTACGCCGAGATGCTGACCCCCGAGGGTTTGCGTGAGGTGGCGACCTACGCATTTGGCCTCGGTCCCGCGAAGGCGCTGGTGCAGCCGGTGTCGCGGGACGGGGCGCTGCTGCCGCCGACGAACCTCGTGCGTGACGCGCACGCGGCCGGGCTCGCGGTGCATGTGTGGACACTGCGCGCGGACGCCCCCTACCTCGCACGGGCCTATCACGGTGACCCGCTCGCCGAGTGGCGGCTGTTCGCCTCCCTCGGGGTCGACGGGATCTTCGGCGACTTCCCGGGGGACGGGGTGCGGGCGCTGCGGCCCTCACCCTCCCCGTGACGGGGCCGCGCAGCTGGCGCGGAAGGCC
>JAEUJK010000775.1 GCA_016794735.1 Gemmatimonadota bacterium
GTCGAAGTACGCGGCGCGGTACTTCGCGCCGGTCGGGTCGTTCCAGAACGCGACGGGCATCGACGGGAACGGTCGCGTGCAGACGAGTTCCCCCGGTTCACCGCGGATCGGCGCCCCGCGATCATCGAAGGTATCGATGGCCATGCCGAGCCCCGGCACCTGCAGCTCCCCGCGCCAGACGGGCCCCGCGGGATTGCCTAACGCGAAACAGGAAATAATGTCGGTCCCGCCGCTGATCGACGCCAGTTGCACGTCGGGCGACACGTCACGGTAGACGTAATCGAACGAAGGCGGGGCCAGCGGGCTCCCGGTGGACAACACGGCGCGAAGCCGGGTGAGGTTGCGGGTCGCGCGCGGCTTGAGCCCCTCCTTCTCCGCGAGCGCGAGGTACTTGGCGCTGGTCCCGAAGACGGTGATCCCTTCGTCCTCGGCCATCTGCCAGAGCAGGTCGGGCCCGGGGGCGCTTTCGCCGGCGCCGGGCCGACGCGCGGCGGCCATGGGGGCGCCGTCGTACAGGACCACCGTGGCGCCAACAGCCAGCGCCGAGACGAGCCAGTTCCACATCATCCACCCGCAGGTGGAGAAGTAGAAGATGGTGTCGTCGCGCGTAAGGTCCGTGTGGAGCCGGTGTTCCTTGAGATGCTGGAGCAACGCGCCACCCGCGCCATGCACCATGCACTTGGGCAGGCCGGTCGTGCCTGACGAGTACATGATGTACAGCGGGTGTGCGAACGGCAGGCGTTCGAAGGTGGGGCGTGTGACAGCGGCCGTTGTGGAGGCGGGACCGGCGTGATGGGGGCGTGACGGGTCGTCCGTATCTTGTGAATCGGGGGGGGGCCCCCCAGCGCGGCGACCGCCACTCACAAACGCCTCCCACTCCACGGCTCCACGCACCCCGTCCAGCGAGCCTGGCACACCACCGAAACGCTCGAGCAACCGCACCACCACCACACACTCGATCGCGGGAATCGCATCCACGATCCCGCGCGTGCGCTCGAGGCAGTCGAGATGCTTGCCGGCATACTGGTAGCCGTCCGCCACGAACAACACGCGCGGCGCCACCTGCCCGAATCGATCGAGCACCCCATGCACCCCGAAATCGGGCGAACACGACGACCACGTCGCCCCGATCGACGCCGCCGCCAGCATCGCGATCACCGCGTGCACCGTGTTCGGCAGGAAACCCACGACCCGGTCGCCAACGCCGACCCCCACCCCTCGCAACGCCAGCGATACGTCAGCCACTGCGGCCGTCAGCTCCGCATACGTCATGACATCGAGCGGGCCGCGTTCGGTCCAACTCACCAGCGCCCGCCGGTCGTCCGCGAACCGCAACAGGTTCTCGGCGAAGTTGAGCCGCGACTCCGGAAACCACGTCGGCCCCAGCTCAACGTCCGGCGGCGCCATGCGCTCGAAGCCCCGCACCACGGGACTGCCCGCCGGCCAGTCGCCAACCACCGCGCCAAAGCGCCACACCTCCGCCCAGAACTCGGCGGGATGGTCCACGGACCACTGGTGCAGCGCGGGATAGCTGAATGCTCCATCCGGCAGGTGGCCCGCGCGAACAAGGTGCCGATGGAACGCGACCATCTGGCTCCCCGCCACCCGCGCTGGCGACGGATGCCACAGCGGATGATCCACCTGCCCCACCTCGTGACTCACTGGATCCCGTTCAGCTCGATATCAAAGACGAGGTTCGCGTTCCCCGGGATCGGCCCGACGCCCGCGGGGCCGTAGCCGAGGGACGACGGGATCAACAGGCGACGCCGCCCGCCGACCTTCATCCCCTGCATTCCCACCTGCCACCCCTGGATGAGGTTCGAGAGCAGGAAGACCGCCGGTGTCGCGTTGCCCACGTTTCCATCGAACCGGGACCCGTTCGCGAGGTAGCCCGTGTAATACACCCGCACCGTCGGAAGCCCGCTGAGCGTGCTCCCCGTTCCCACCTGCGTGTCGAGCACGTAGACGCCCGAGGCGAGCTTGGTGAAGGACGAGAGCGTGATGTTGAGCGACGAGCCCCACACCTGCTGTTCGAGCGCAATCGGATCCGGCACGTTGGGTTCGGTGGTGTCGTTAGGAAGGCAGCCCGCGGCGACGAAGGCCAGCGCGGGGATCAGACGAGCGAGGGACATGGGAGAGGGGAAACGGGTTGGGGAAACCTATCCTGCCCTGGCGCCGGCCAAGAGATCCGGCGTGATGTCGGACAGGCTGGGACTACCCGTCAGCGCCATGGCGAGGTCCAGTTCGTCGCGCAGCAGCTCGAGCACGTGCTGCGCCCCGGCGGCACCGTTCATGGCTAGTCCCCAGAGCACCGGACGGCCGAGGAGTACCGCGCGGGCCCCCATGGCCAGCGCCTTGAGGACATCGGTGCCACGGCGGATCCCGCCGTCCACGTACACCTCGACGGCCCCGTTCACCGCAGCCACGACTTCCGGCAAGGCGCGGGCGGTCGCGATGGCGGTGTCGAGCTGTCGGCCGCCGTGGTTGGAGACGATGATCGCACTCGCCCCACCATCGATCGCGCGACGTGCGTCGTCCCCGCGCACGATCCCCTTCACCACCACGGGAAGTCCCGAGATTTCGCGCAGCCACCGGATGTCCCGCGGCGTGATCGCCGGGTCGTGGAGCCCGCGGAAGTGGCGCATCAACCCGCTCGACTCACCCGTCGCCGTCGGCACCGCCCCCATCCCCGCGTCTACCGCGTTCTTGATCTCGAGCCCGGGCGGCAGGGTGAAGCCGCTCCGGATGTCGCGCTCGCGCCGACCCAGTACCGGGGTATCCACCGTGAGGACCAGCGCCCGATACCCGGCCGCTGCGGCCTCGCGTACCAATGCTTCCGTGTGTTCGCGCCCGGAGTACACGTAAACCTGGAACCACTTCGGCGCCTCGGGCACTTCCGCCGCCACCTCGGACAAACCCGTCGTTGCCGTGGTGCTCACCACGAGCAGCGTGCCAGCCTGGGCCGTCGCCCGCGCCATGCCGCACTCGCCATCCGGGTGCGCCAGCTTCTGCATCGCCGTGGGGGCGACGAAGATCGGCATCGACACCGGCGCCCCGAGGATCGTCGTGGCGGTCGAACGCGTCGACACGTCGATCATCGTGCGGAACCGGATGGCCAGCTCGTCCCACGCCGCGCGGTTCGCCCGGAGGGTGACCTCGTCGTTCGCCCCGCCCGCCTGGTATTCCCAGGTGGGCGTGGCCACGCGGGCCTGCGCCGCGCGTTCGTAGTCGAAGAGGTTGAGGAGCTGGTCGGTCATGGGGATCGCGTGACCCGTCATCCCTGCCTAACGCCGATACCCTTTCGAGTCGCGCAGCGGCTGCTGGCAGTCCGGCCACGCCGTCGCTTGCGGCGGACCACCCGCCGTGCCTCCGGCGGCCGAGCCACGATCGAACACCCGGCGGTCACGCGACACCGTCTCCGGATCCTCGCTCGCGAGGTACACGAGCATCGCCACGAGCGTGGCGTTGTTCCGCAGGTCGTCGAGGACCGCCTTGTCATAGGTGTCGCGCTGCGTGTGCCAGGTGTACGTGCCGTACGACCAGTCGAGGGCCCCGAGCCCGAAGGCTGGCGCACCGGAACAGCCAAACGAGGCGTGGTCGGAACCGCCGCCCGCCGGCGAACCGGGGAAGTTGAGCGTGATCCCGCGCGTCAGCTCCGACGGGATCCCCGCGATCCACTGCGCCACGTTCCCCGCGGCGGTGGTCAGCCCGCCTGACGAGAAGTTCACGATGCGCCCGGTGCCGTTGTCCTGGTTGAACAGGGCCTGCAACCCGCGAACGACCTCGGGCCGATCCGCGGCGAACGCGCGCGATCCATTCAGCCCCTGCTCTTCCCCGCCCCAGTGGCCGACAAGGATGGTGCGCTTGGGGTTGGGATAGAACTGCTTGAGGAGGCGCATCGCCTCCATCATGATCACGGTGCCCGTCCCGTTGTCGGTGGTGCCGCTGCCGCCATCCCACGAGTCGAAGTGCGCGGAGAGCATCACGTACTCATCCGGCTTGCTGGTGCCGGGGATCGTCGCGACGGTGTTGGCCACCGGCAGCTCGCCGAGGAAGTCGGCCTGCGCGCGCACGCGAAGGCGCGGCCCCTGGTTGTTCGCGGCCAGCCGGAACAGGAGTCCATAGTCCTCGCACCCGATGTCGAGCGACGGGACCTGCGAGGTCTGCGCATCGAAGACCTTCTGCACCCCCCAGCCGTTCGACCAGCGCGAGGCCACGACGCCGGCCACCCCGGCCTGCTCGAGACGCACGCCTAACGACCCGGTCCCGAGCCCGGTGCCGTACCCGGTGCGCTGGAGGCGACGGTTCCACGCCGTGGTGGCCTCCGTGCGTTCCGCACGCATGCGCGCAAACGACTCGGCGGTCGCGTACCGCTCCCAGTTGTCATCGGGCCGGCACGTCGGCTGCAACATCGAGATCAGCACGAACTTCCCGCGCGCCTGCGGCAACCACGCCACGAACGCGGCCGAATCCGCCACCTCGGGAAGGATCACGACGTCACCTTCCACGTCGCGACCGCCGGTGCCCGCGCTCCAGGCGAGGGTCATCCCCTCGAGCGAGCGCACGCGCGGGGCGATCAGGTCGATGTGCGACACCCCGCGCCGCCAGGACTTCCACGTCCCGTACGTCGGGTTGGTGGCCGCGATGCCCCACGACGCATAGGTCTTTGCGAGCCACTCGTTGCCGCTCTTGTGCCCCGGAGATCCGGTGAGCCGCGGCCCGATCGAGTCACTCAGGACCTGGAGGAGCCGACCGACCTGCGACTGCTGCATGCCGGCCTCATACAACTTCCGGATGACGGGATCACCCGTGGTATACGACTGGGCACTCAGGGCGGTGGTGCCGAGGGTGCAAAGGGCGAGCAGGGCGCGACGGCGCATGTGGCGATGCCTGGTGAGGGACAGTGATTCCACGGAATCTCAGCCGGGGACCACCACACGCAAGTCGCGCCCCTTCGTCGCCTACACGGCCGCGCGCTGCGGCAGCCCTTCCTCCGCCTTGAGGCCCTGTCGATACGTCTCGTACACGATGATCGGGATGCCGAGGTCGCCAAGTTCGCGCCGGATCTCCGGGAGCACGTCCTCCCACTCCATCCCGCCCACCCCGGTCGAAAGCCGCGGGATCGCGATGCTCTCGAATCCCTCTGCCCGCACCATCTCGCGGAGTTCGCGCAGCGCGTGATGCACGTGTTCGGGTTGCGCGCGTCCCGGACGCCCGCCCGGGTTCGCCGCCGCTTCCTGCGTGAGCAGGTTCACGATGCGCATCCCGCCGGGCCCGCCCCACATCCACGCGGTTCCCGCGCGGGGCTTGCTGGTGTGGCAGAAATGCCGGAAGTCCTTCACCATCGCCGGCCAGCGCTCACGCAGTGCCAGCGCCAGCCCCTGCTTGAAGTCATCGTTCGGGGCAATACCGTGCGCGATGACCTGGGCCTCCGTGAGGAGGATGTCCCCTGTGACCAAGCGTAGCATGTTGACCGTCCTTTGCGGGGTCTGGCGCATGCTACACCCGGCGAGCGCGTGAATCATCCGCCGCGCACCCGAAAGCCTGTCAGCAGAACGATGTCGGTGGCGACGGGGGACCGCCGACATCGGCACGCATTACTCGATCAGCAGGATCGTGAAGTACGTGTTCGTCGGCGCGCCGCTGTATCGGTCGAAGCAGCTCACCCGCACCTGGAGGTCGGCGCCACCGTTGGCTGTCCCGGCGGTCGACGGCGAGCAGTTCGCCCTTCCGCTCAGGTAGGGAGACACTTGGATGTTGTGCGGCAATGCCGCGAGCGCCCCCATACCGGGGAAGCGCACATCATAGATGCCCGACGACACAGTACCCGACGTGGTCCGAACGACGTGCACCGGCTGGCCGTTGGAGCTCATCGCGTAATTCGACGACATGCTGCCCTCGGAGTCGAGCACACGCGTCGGCGTGTCGTTCCATCCCAGTGCCCAGCGACGTCCCGCGCGCCCGCCTTCGATCAGTTGTTTCGTGAAGCGGGCATCGCCTTGCGTGAGGTCCGCGCGATTGCACACGATGTCACTCGTGTTGCCGAAGCTCCACCCGTTGAGGATGCAGCTGGTCCCATACGCCCCGATGGTGGTCACGAAGTAGTTCTCGACCTTGCCCGTCGGGCGCGCGTTGTTCACCGCCACACGGTACGACCCGGCCGCGAGGCGGGTCACCGACATCGCCTGGCCAGACGTGTTGAACCACTTGGCCGCGGCTGGCGTGTGTGTGGCGGTCGCATCGGTACTCTCGACAAAACCGTGACGCCCCTCGAGCGTGCCGTTGCCAAACACCAGGATCGAGAAGACGCCCGGCATCCAGGTGCCATCCGTCGCGAAGCAGCTCACCGAGACCTCGAGGTCGCGACGATTGGCCGCGGGCCCCCATCCATTGAGGTGGCAGTGCGTGGCCAGCGAGCCCGTGCGCGTCACCATCACGGTCTCGCGCCAGCTCGTGTCCACGCGCGCGAGGCGCTCGAGGGTGACGATCACCGCGTTGGACCCCAGCGCGGCGCGCACCGTGCCGCCCGTCGCGTTCGCCACCTGTGTGGTGGTGGCCGACGTCGTGCCGCCCGTGACGACCGCATACGCAAACCGGTTCGCTGCCCGGGTCAGGATGCCGCGCCCGTTCGCGGTCGCACTCTTCCCCTCACTCGTCGCGGTCACCGTGAACGCCCCGTGTCCCGTCACGGTGAGCACGCCACTCGTCGAGACCGCACCGCTTAGCGTGTCGGACGACGACCAACTCACGGTACGCCCGGTGAGCGTGTTGCCCGACGCGTCGCGCAACGTCGCGCCGAGGGTGAAGGTCTCGCCGACGTTCGCGGAGTCGGGAAGCCCGGTGAGGGTCACCGTGGCAACCGGCGTTGGTGGTGGCGGCGCCGACGACTTTTCGCTGCTGCAGGCGACGAAGGTGACGAGCAGGGCCGGAAGGACGCGGGCAGGACGCATGGCGTTAAGGTGGGAGATTGCCCATTGGACGACCCGCCAACCGCCGACGTCTCGACGCGTGGCCCCAAAAAGGAAACCGGGGAGGCGCATGGCGCCCCCCCGGTCGTCCTGCCCGATCGAGCCGGGACCTACATCACACCTGCCACCGCGGCGGAGGCGTTGATGATCCCGTTGAAGAAGAACTTGAAGGTCCCGTGCGGCTGGCCGCGGAAGAGGATCTCGGGTCCGAACAGGTACACCTTCCCCTTCCCGACCTGCGCCTCGGCCATCGCGACGCCGCCTTCGAGGTAGTTCTGGCCCCAGGCCCAACCGGACCGCAGCGAGTTCGCGCCGTACCACGCAATCGGCTTGACCCCCTTGAGCGCGGCATCGGGTTCCAGGCGGAAGACCGGCGACTCGTCGAACATCACGTCGGCGTGCTTGGGCATGCCGGCCGAGATGGCCAGGGAGTTGTCGATCTCGACGCGCATGAGCGAGCCGGGGATGTAGAACTTCTCGCGCGGCAGCTCGCGCTCCTCACCCGTCGGCGACTTCTCCACCATGTAGTCACGCACCGGGAGGCCGAGGTGCTGCGCGAGGTTAGTCGACGTGCCGATCGTGATCACCGTCCCGCCGTCCTCCACGAACTGCTTGATGGCCGGGATCGACTTGTCGGGGGTGATGCGCCCCGTGGTGGCCTGGTACTGGGCCGGGACCGATGCGGGAGCGCCCCCGCGTCCACCGCCGAAGCCCTGCGGAGCGCCACCACCCTGCGCGGGGATGGCGCCGGTCACGAAGACCAGGACGTCATACTTGGCGCGCAGGTTGCCCTGGTCGATCGCCTGCGGATACACCACCTCGAAGGGATACTCGAACTGCTCGAGCAGCCAGCGGGTGTGACCGGACGGCATCGAGCCACCGTACTGGTCCCACAGGCCGATACGAATGGTCTTGAGGCGCGCGCCACTCGGCGCGGCCGTCGTGGCATCGAAGGTCAGCCCGAAGTCCTGTGCGGCCTTGGCCACGACCTCGGCCCCGCCCTCGATGTAGAACGACCCCGCGGGATAACTCCGACCGCCGGCCTGCTGGGCGGCAGCCGTCGTGTAGACCGGGAGGTTGGCCTTGAGCGCACGATTCACGGCGATGAAGGCATCGTTCGCATCGCGGGACAGCAGGTAACCGCGGCCACTGCCCGCCACCACGCCGAGCACCGGCTTCACGTTCACCTCGCGCACCACTTCGCACGGGCAGTCAAAGCCGTCGAGCAAGCGATCGAACTTCACCCCCATCTGGAACGCCAGCGTCCACCCTGCCGCATCGTACGGCGGCTTGGGCGGGCCACCCGGATACGCAAAGTCGTTCGGGTGATCCTGCGGCTCGAACATGTCGAGCACGTGGGCGCGGAACGGCTGGGCCGTCTTCACCACGAAGGAGCCGGCCGGATACTGCTTGCCACCGGCCGTGAAGGCGGCGGTGGCGCGATGCACGGTGACGTTGGTCTTGCGCAGCGCCGTCATGAACTTCGCCGCCGTGTTGAAGTCCGGCTGGCTGGACGGGAGGATGTAGCCACGGGCATCCCGGTGGTCGGGCTTGCGCAGGTCGGCGAAGTAGGTCGAGGGCGCCGAGTTGCCGAACGGGTTGAGTGCGGCCGTCATGCGGTCATTGCCACCCGCCGCATTGCGGCGCTCGCGCGCGACCTTGTCCTGCAGCGCGGCAATGTCGGTCGGCGACACCGTCCACGAGTCACGGCTGCCGCGCTCGATCTGGTTCTTCCCCATCCGGTAGATGTTGAAGAGGAAGTCCTCGCGACGCTTGGACGCGATGTCGAACACGGCGTAGTTCGCCGTGACCGAGTAGTCGATCGACTGGCGGAAGTGCCACTTCTGCGGCGCGATGGGGAACGGCAGGTCGGCCCGCGGCAGCTGGTTGTTCACGACGAGCGGGATTTCCATCGGGGTCGGGTTCCCGATCGTCTCCGTGAGCAACCCGATCATGTTGTGGAAGTAGACCGTGGTGCGGAGGCCACCGTTCCACCAGGTCGAGTAGCTCGAGCCCGAGCGCATCGTGACCCCCGGCTTGTTCTCGACGGCGAAGCGCGTGTGCATCGCCGCGCCCACCATGTCGATGCCGAGCGGGATCAGCGGATCGAACGTGTAGTTGAACGGATCACGGAACGGCGGGGCAAACATCACTGTGCCCGCGGGGCCCGTCTGGTGATGGTTGTAGACGATCTGCGGGAACCACTCGTGGTACTGGATCCGCGCGATGTTGACCGACTCCGGCTGGTTCAGGATGAAGAAGTCGCGGTTGTTGTCGTGCCCGATGTACTTCTGGTACAAGCGCGGGATGTTCATGTTGCGCTTGAGCGAGTCGCTCTCTTGCATGTACCAGTTGGACACGAGCTCCATCCCGTCCGGGTTGGCATGGACGGCGAGGATGATGAGATCCTTGAGGAGCCGCTGCGTCTCTTCGTCGTTGCGCGAGATGAGCTGGTAGGTGGTCTCGATCAGCTGCTGCGCGCCGAGCACCTCGGTGGCGTGGAGGCCGCCGTCGAACCACACCACGGCCTTTCCTTCCTTCGCCAGCGCCTTGGCCTGTTCATCGGTGAGTCCCTCGGCCAGCGCGAGCCGACGCGCAATTTCCTTGTAGCGCGCCAGGTTCTTGAAGTTCTCCGGCGCGGTGATCACCGCCATCAACTGCGGGCGCCCCTCGGCCGTCTTGCCGATCTCCTCCACCGCCATGCGGTTGGACTCCCGATCGATCTTGCGCCAGTACTCCGAGAACTGGGTGTAGTTCGACAGGTAGTAGTCGGCGCCGACCTCGCGCCCGAAGAACTCCTTCGGGCTGGTGATGCGCCCCTGGGCGGGGAGCGACGACGCAAGCGCCGTCAGGGCGAGGCCCACAACGGTGCGACGGCGCCACGGGGAGTGATGGAGCATGGGAGACCTTGGGTGGGGGACTACTGCGAGCGGAAAAGTAGGGAACGGCCCTCTGACCGTCGAGAAGTACGGGCGAGGCGCGTGCATCGCTGCCGCAGGTTGCGGGGCCGGCGGGGCGCCGCGTGTCCGCCAAGTCCCCGCCAGCGCGTCCGCGCGTCCCTCTTGCCGCGGCGGCCCGGCGCCCTTTCTTACCCGCCCATGACGCTCATGGAAATCGCCACCTGCTACGTGCCGGGCTCGATCGGGAACTTCGGACCCGGGCTCGACGTGCTCGGTGCCGCGACCACTGGAGGTGGCGACAGCGTCACGGCCACATGGCACGAGTCGCCCGGCGTGCACGTGCTGGACCCCGGACATCCCGACTTGCCACGCGACGCCGATCGCCACGCGAGCGCCATCGCCGCCGCGGCGATCATCCGGACGGCCAGCGCGGCCGGTGTGCGGCTCCCGCGTCGTGGCATTGCCCTCACCGTTCGAAAGGGGCTGCCGCTCTCTGGGGGCCAGGGCGGATCTGCCGCGTCGGCCGTCGCCGGCGCCGTCGCCACGAACACGTTGTTAGGCAGTCCGTGCGACCGGAACGCGATCATCCTCGCCGCGCTCGAGTCCGAGTCGCAGGTGGCGGGGCGACACCTGGACAACATCGCCCCCTCGCTGCTTGGCGGGATTTGCCTCGTGCGCTCCGTGGACCCCCTGGACATCGTCCAGCTCCCCGTCCCCGCGCGGCTGCGGGTCGTGCTCGCGCACCCGGCCCAGGAACTCCGGACGGCGGACTCCCGGGCGGTCCTTCCGGCGCAGGTGGATCGATCGAGGGTCATTCGGCAGATGGCAAACGTCGCGGCCATCGTGGCCGCCCTCTATTCGGACGACCTCCTCCTGCTCGGCCGGGCCATGGACGACCAGTTGGCGGAGCCCGCCCGCAGTCCGCTGATCCCCGGGTTTGCGGCGGCCAAGGCTGCGGCGCTGGAGGCAGGGGCGCTGGGGGCGAGCATCTCCGGCGCCGGCCCGACGATGTTTGCGGTCTGTGACAGCGACGTCGGCGCCCAGCGCGTGTCCCACGCGGTGCGCGCGGCATATGAGGGGTTGGGAGTGGTCGCCGCCGTGCGGGTCGCAAGGATCGACACGCACGGAGCGCGCATCGAGCGGAGCCCGGTCGGCGCCGGTTAGGATCGGGTCGAAGCGAGCCAAATCGTGACGGCACCGCCACTTGGAGGGTCCTTCGTGACGCGGGTGCCGAGCTGGCTCCGTGGTGGGAACCGGCCGGTTTCGTTATAATGCCCTTACTTCTGGCGCGACCCGTTCCCCAGTGAGCCTGCGGCGAAAGACGTCGCCGGCATCGCCACACCGCCTTATCCACCAGAGGAACTACATGAGAAAGACACTTGCTGGAGTCGTCGCACTCGTCGCCGTTGGCGCGAGTCAGACGGCCTCCGCCCAGCGTGCCCTGAACCTCGAAGTCGGGGCCTTTGGGCAGTTCACGATCCAGGACTCCGACCTCAACATCGCCAACGGTCCGACCATCGGCGGACGTCTGGCCCTGTACCTCCTCAAGAACCTGGCGGCGGAAGTCGACGGCCAGCTGGGCAAGGCGGACTGGGAAGACGGCTCGACGACCACCTCGCTGACGCTGCGCCCGTGGGCCGCGCGCCTGGTGTACGGCATCCCCCTGAATGAAAAGACGCGCTTCCTCATCGGCGCGGGCTACCAGCAGAACCAGTACTCGGGTCGCACCAAGACCGTGGCCCCGGGCTTCGTCCAGCCCAATGAGTACGAAGATGCCGTGACCGGGCTCGTCGGCATCAAGTACTGCATGAACGACAAGTGGAACTTCCGCGTCGACGGCGTGGGTGACTACAACCCGTCGCCGAACTTCAACGGCCAGCCGCCGGTTGGTGGCAACTCGGAAGGTGGCACGGCGTTGAACCTCGGCCTGCGCGCCGGCTTCGGCACGATGATCCGCGGCAACTGCCCCGGCTCGCCGTTCTCGTGGGCCCTGGCGGTGGCGCCGGCCTCGAGCCGTCATCGCGTCGGCGAAGTGGAGCAGCTGCAGGTGACCGCGCGCGACGCCAAGGGCGCGAGCATCCCGCTCTCCAAGCTGAAGAACTACACCTGCACCTCCGACAACCCGAACGTTGCCACGGTGGACGCGAACGGTCGCGTCTCGGCCGTCTCGCCGGGCACGGCGACCATCACCTGCTCCGGCATGATGGGCGGCGTCCTGCAATCCGGTACGCACCAGATCACCGTCCGTCGCCCGGATTGGCGCCTGACGGTCAACGGTGGCGGCACGCATCAGGTGGGTCAGGGCGGCTCGGCGAGCGCCTCGGCCGTGGATGAAGACAACCGCCCGGTGACCGGCGCCCTGGCCTGGAGCTCCAGCAACACGTCGGTGGCCACGGTCGACAACAACGGCAACTACCGCTGCGTCGGTGCTGGCAATGCCACGATCACGGCGACGATGACGCGCGCCGATGAGACGCGCTCGGGTTCGGTGCAGGTCATCTGCAACGCGCCGCCGCCGCCCCCGCCGCCGCCGCCGGCTGCCCGCCTCGTCGCGAACCTGACGGACGTGCACTTCGGCTTCGACCAGGCGACGCTGACGCGTGCCGGCCGCGACACCCTCAACTGGGTCATCGGCCAGCTGAACTCGGCCGCCGGCTCGAGCTGGGTCATCTCGATCGAGGGCCACACGGACCCCTACGGCTCCGAGGCCTACAACGATCGGCTGTCCAAGCGCCGCGCGCAGACGGTCTACAACTACCTCACCCGCGCCCGTGGTGGCGTGCCGGCCTCGCGGATCAGTTCGCAGCAGGGCTTCGGTGAGGCGTGCCTCCTGCTCGACGACGATCACACCAGCCCGCAGAAGGCCAAGTCGGAGCACGCGCGCAACCGCCGCGTGGAGATCTGGAACCTCAACGGGACGGCCGCCCCGACCGGCTGCCGCCCGATGTCCGACTACCAGAACCGTTAGGCACCACCGCTCGACGCGAAAGGCCCCCGGCATCATGCCGGGGGCCTTTTGTCTTTCAGGCGTACGTGCGCGGTGCGTCGCCTAACGGGCCGGCGCTGCGGCGAGCGGCGGTGACTTGCGGCCACGAATGGTGACCATCGGGTCGCTCGTGCGGCCGAACACCGGCGCCGTGAATCCCTCCACCCGACCCAGCTGGTCGGTGATCCCGATCGTGTTCTCCGTCCCGCCCAGGAGGATGACGCCGCCGGGGTGCAGCTGGCGCGCCATGCGGTTCAGCACGTCGGCCTTGTCGGCGACATCGAAGTAGATCAGCACGTTGCGCAGGAAGACGATGTCGAACAGGCCGTGCGAGGTGAACGGGCGCAGGAGGTTCTGTTCCGAGAACGCGATGCCCTGGCGCAGTTCGGGCTTGACCTGGAATCCCTGCGGCACGGGCTGGAAGTACTTCACCAGCATCATCGCCGGCAGTCCGCGCTGCACCTCGAACTGGTTGTAGATGGCTTCCTTCGCCCGCGCGAGCGTGGGCGTGGAGTAGTCCGTGGCGACGACCTCGACGCGCAGCCCCTGCAGCTTGGCTTCGGCTTCCTTGAGGAGGATCATCACCGAATACACTTCCTGCCCGGTGGACGACGCCGCGCACCAGATGCGCAACGCCCGCCCCGCGGCACGGGCCCGGGCCGCGGCCTCGGGCAGGAGCCGGTCACGGAAGGCATCGAATGGCGCGCCGTCCCGGAAGAACAGCGTCTCGCCGGTGGTCATGGCATCGCAGACCGACTTCAGCAGCGCCTGCGGCGGGTTGTTTCGCAGGGCCTGCACCATCGCCTCGAGCGACGCGAAGCCACTGGACGCCGCCACGGGTGGGAGTCGCCCGATGATCAGGTACTCCTTGCCGTCGCCCAGCTGGAGCCCGCTGTGCTTCTTGAGGAAATCGGAGAGGAAGCGATAGTCCTCGGGAGAAATCGTCATGCGGCACCTCCGCACATCGCCGTGATGCGCGGTGCAATCTCGGTGATCGGCAACACCAGGTCGGCGAGCCCCGCCTGTGCCACCGCGCCCGGCATGCCCCACACCACGGAGGTGGCCTCGTCCTGCGCGATGACCCGGCCTCCACGCTCGCGAATGGCCTCGCAGCCACGTCGTCCATCTTCCCCCATCCCCGTGAGCACGGCGACGAGGGCGCCTGCGCCATACACCGACGCCACCGACCGGAGCATCGGGTCTGCGGCCGGGCGGCAGTGGTTCTCGGGTTCGGTCTGGGTCAATCGCAGGAAGGGCGCGCCCTCGTGCGTGGCGACCAGCATGTGAAAGTCGCCGGGCGCGAGGTGCACGCGCCCTGGCACGAGCGGCATTCCCTGCTTTGCCTCCACGCAGTCCCGCCCGCTGTCCCGGCCGAGTCGCTGGGCGAGGAGCCCCGTGAATACGGGTGGCATGTGCTGCGTGATGACGATGGGGACCATGACATCCTTCGAGAGGTGCGACAGCACCTCCGCGAGCGCATTCGGGCCCCCCGTGCTCGCGGCAATCGCGAGGCATTGGGGCCGCGTGCCCTCCACGTTCAGGATGGAACGGGTCCGCTCCACGGCCGGACGCGCCGGGGTCGGCGGCGTGCTGCCATGGGACCCGTTGCGGCGCGGCGACATGCGACCGATCGCGCGCACCTTGCCAATGACCTCCTGCTCCATGGCGGCGAGCCCGGTGGTCCCCTTGGCCGTCGGCTTCGCAATGAAGTCCGTCGCGCCCAGGGCGAGCGCCTGCATGGTGATCGCGGCGCCTTCCTGCGTGAGGGAGCTCTGCATCACCACGCGCACGCCGGGGTGTCGCTCGAGGATCAGCGGCAGCACGGTGATGCCGTCCATCTCCGGCATCTCGACGTCGAGCAGCACGACGTCCACCACCGTGTGCTTGAGGGCCTCGAGGGCCTGGCGCCCGTTGGTCGCGGTGGTCACCACCTTGATGTCACCGGCCGCGTCGAGCATGCGCCCAATGGCCCCGCGCACCACCGCACTGTCATCCACGAGCAGCACGCGGATCGGGGACACGGTCATGCGCGGACCCCACACGAGGCGAGCTTGCCCGAGATGATCTCGGCGTCAAACGGCTTCATGATGTACTCGGTGGCGCCGAGCGTGAGTGCCGTCTGGATCTTGTCGAACGTGTTGTGCGTGGTGCACATGATGACCGGCGGCTTCGGCAGGTCCGGACGCTGGCTGAACGTGGCCAGGAACGTCAGCCCGTCCATGTTCGGCATGTCGATGTCGCACAGCACGGCGGTGAACGAACCGCCGCGACCAAGGGTCTCGAGCGCGATCTGCCCATCCGCGGCTTCCTCGACTTCATAGCCGAGGGGCTCGAGGATCCGGCGAATGGCCTTGCGGATCGCGTTGGAATCGTCGATGACGAGGATACGACTCATGGCAGCAGGGGGCTGGGGCGCGCGCGTCCTCTTCGGGACTTCCCTTGCTAGTATCGGCCGCACGGGCCGAAGCTGAATCCCTAGCGAACTAAAGCAGGACTCACTTTCGGCATCGCGGGTGCCACGCCGTGCGCGTACTGGCGACAGGTCACCCACGTGACCACCGCGAGCAGGACGGCGAAAACCCCTACACCGGCAAAGATCGCGGCATACGCCGGCACGCCGTCGGCGCCGCGCGTGGTGCTCACCAGCAATCCCCCGACCACGGGGCCGAAGAGGAAGCCCAGCGAGCCGGCCACCTGGAACGCCCCGAAGAGTCCCTCACCGGCACCATGCCGCGCGAGGTCGGAGATCATCACCAGGTTCGGGGCGAACATCAGGGCACTGAACACGCCGGACGCGAGCATCGCCGCCGGCAACCAGCTCGATGGGACCAGGCCGTAGGAGGCAAAGGTCAGCCCGTAGCAGATGTTGCCCACGAGCATCGGGCGCAACCAGCCCGCACGACCGGCGAGTCGTCCCGCGGGATAACACAACAACGCAAACGGCACCATGAACAACGCGATCAACGCCCCGCGACGGCTGGGCGAGAGCCCAACGACATTCGTCAGGTACAACGTGAAGGTCGAGACGAAGATGCCGACCGAGAACCGGTCGAGGAACGCGTACGCGAGGGGAATCCACGTCACGAGGCGACTCCCCTGCCATTCGTACCGCGACGCCGTCCGACGCGAGACCCCATCGATCGCGGGAAGGAATCCCACGACAATCGCCGCCAGGACCAGGAGCACGGCACCGGTGAGGTACAACACCGCCGGACCGCGACTCACGAGGTTCCCGCCAAGCGGTGAACCCACGGCGACCCCCGCCATGATGGCGGTGGCAAGGAGCCCAAGGGTGGCCCCGCGACGTTCACTGCCGGCCAATCGGTTCCCGATGACCATGAGGAACGTGATCGCCGGGAGGTGCACCGCCCCGTCCAGGATGCGAAAGGCGAACAACCCGGTGAGCGATGAGGCGTAGGCCATACCCGCAAAGGCCACCGCATCGATGAGCAGGGCAACCTGCGCCCACTGACGTACGTTGCCGCCCCGGACCGAGAGGATCCGCATGGCGGCGGGCACCGTCAGCATGCCCGCCACCATGTTCACCGTCATGAAACTGTGGGCATCGGACAGCGTCCCACCGTGCGCCCCCACCACGAGCTCGTGCAGCCCCGGGACCAGCAGCGTCACGGGCACCATGGTGAGGAAGATGGCGAGACCCGCCAATGCACGCCCCATCGTCATGGCTAGAAAGCTCGCATCTTCTTGAGGAATTCCGCCACTGCCGACGAGAGCTTTTCAGCCTCGGACGAGAGCTGGCTGGCCGCCGTCTTGATACCGACGGCCGTCTGGCCGGACTCGCCCGCCGCCTGAGTCACCGACGTGATGTTGTAGCTCACATCAGATGTACCGCGCGCGGCCTCGGAAACGTTCCTGGAAATTTCGCCCGTGGCCGCGTTCTGCTCCTCGACGGCCCCGGCGATCGTCGTCGAGATGTCATTGATCTTGTCAATGACGCTCGCGATCTCACGGATTGCCGCCACCGCCGTGCCGGTGTCCGACTGGACGCCGGCGATCTTGCTCCCGATTTCCTCGGTGGCCTTGGCGGTCTGGCGCGCGAGCTCCTTCACCTCGTTGGCGACGACCGCGAAGCCCTTCCCTGCCTCACCGGCGCGCGCGGCCTCGATGGTGGCGTTGAGCGCGAGGAGGTTGGTCTGCTGCGCGATCGAGGTGATCACCTTGACGACCTGGCCGATCTCCTGGCTCGACTGCCCGAGCTTGGACATGGTCTCGGTGGTGGAAGCGGCCTGCCGCACCGCCACCTGCGAGATCTGCGAGGCTTCCTGCACCCGCGAGGCGATCTCGCGGATCGACGCGGTGAGCTGCTCGGCCGACGCCGCAACGGTCTGCACGTTGCGCGTGGCCTCTTCCGACGCCGCGGCCACGGCCTGCGACTGACGGCTCGTTTCCTCGGCGGCGGCTGCCATGCTCTGCGCACTCGCCTCGAGTTCCGTCGACGACGACGACACGATGTTCACGACGGCGGCCACACCCTGCTCGAAGTCGTCGGCCAGGCGCACGCGGTCGGTGATCACGGACCAGGTGACCATGGGTCCGATGTACTGCTTGTTGGAGTCGAAGATCGGGACCACGTTGAGGTCGAGCGTCTCCGGGCCCACCTTGATCTTCGCCTGGCGCGGCAGATTGCGC
>JAEUJK010000780.1 GCA_016794735.1 Gemmatimonadota bacterium
TGAGGACATCATCGTCCTGTTGCGTTGGGCGGAGGGCACCTTCGAGAGCCCGGGCCGCATCGTGCGGTTCGAGAGCCCGTACCGTGGGGACCCCGCGCGCAGCGTGATGGGCATCGAGTTGACGCGTGACCTTCCGCCCGCCCTGCTGGCCGAGGAGGGCACGGCCACGGTCGGACAGTTCTCGGCGGCGTAACGACCTCGGGCGGTCGGACCGCGCAGGCGGGCCAAGGCCCAGGGACGATCGAGCGTCGCGGATGCGATCGGTCGCGTCCCCCTCGCGATCGCTGCGGTGGAAGCACGTGACGCCCACGTGACGCCGGGCGCAATGTTTGGGCGCATGAACAAGGATCGCGTTATCGGCGCCGCGACGGCGTGGACCATCCTCCTAGCGCTTTCACTGCGCGCGGAGGCACAAACTCCCTCTTGCCATTGGCAGAAGCTGTCGAGTGTCCCGGTCACGTCGAGCACGGGACGCGCGATCTTCGTCGCCGGGATGGACGTCGCGAAGGTCAAGGAAGGGTTCGTGATCGCAGGCCATCCCGTCTTCCCGTGGCCTATCGCAGACACGACCGTCCAGGATTCCCTCTTCGGCGTCACGGCCAATGCGTCGGGGGTCAGCACATTGATCCCAGCGCCCCATCCAGGCCGTCGACCCGTGTTCCCTCGCATCCTCGCGATCCCTGGCGGCGTGGAAGCCATCTGGGCGGAACGTGCGCCGACTGATCAGGACTTCCTCGCCGAGGTGGTGCCGCATGGCACCCTGTGGTACGGCCGATGGATCGACGGTCGCTGGCGAGATGTCTCCCAGATCCAGGCACTCACCGATGCGCACCTCGCGCCTCACAGTGGGAGCCGACTCCGGCGCGAGAGTGGGTTGCTCGTCTTCGACTATTCCATTGCTCGTCCCGAATGGGGGCCTGGGCCGTGGGCCGGCATTGTGCGTCTCTCGCAGCGCGGCGCACGGTGGTTCCCCGACACCATTCCCCTCAGCCCAGCCATGCGCTACGCACGGATTGCGGCACGCGGGAAGGACTCCCTGGCCGTCATCAGTCGTGTAGACACCGGTGTTGGGTTTCACGAGAGCGCGATGCGTGCCCGACGCATTCGCGCCGGAGGTCCCGACTGGCAGCTCGGCTCCAGCGGACGCCAGGTCGTCACGCACCCCGCGGCGCACGCGCTCGCCGATGGACGCTGGGTGCTCGCGTGGCGCTTGTTCGACGGGCAGATCTTTGCGCGCTACGCCACCTCGTCGGGAGATTCGCTGGCCCTTGAGCCCCCACGCGCGCTCGGTGGTGCCTCGGCCTTCACGACCTTTCCTCATGGTGGTGCGTCCGTCGTGCTGGCGTGGATACAGGATGATCAGCTGCAGTCGGTGCTCGTCACCCCGGAGCACATGCGCTCCCTGCCTCCGCTGGCCATCGAGTCGGCCATCATTGTGCCAACCATCGTCCCCATCAGCGCCACGGATTACCACATGATCACGAGCCGTCTCGGCTCTGGTCGCGCGGATGACATTGCGGTCTCATACCTGACGCACCTGCGCCTCGCGTGCTGATCACCGGCTCCGGCCGGCACGACGTACCCCGCCGATGCGCGCTGTCCCTCGGCAGTTCCATTCCGCCATTCTCGAGGGACTCTTCACATGCATCGCACTTGGCAAACGGCCATGGCCATCTCGGCCATCGCCTTCGCTGCCTGCGCGGACCCGGCAAGCCCGCCGGCGTTGCCGCGTCCTGAGCGGCCAGCACAGACCCAGTACCCACTCGCAGCCGAAATCGCACACCTGACGAATCGCGGCTTCATCGTCCCGAGCCTCACGGTCAGCATCAACGACCACGAGGCGCGGGCGGAAGCATCACTCTCGTACTTCGCCAACTACGTGCGACTCGCCCTCACGCTCGACGTGTTGCGCGAGTATGAGATTCTCGCGAGCCGCTCCACCGTCCCGCAGGAGGTCTCCGGGCTGATCCCCACGCCCGGTTTCCTGCAGGATGCCCTCGTGATCCCGGTGTACCAAGCCTGCGACCTCGCCGCCCGCGGGCAAGTCTCCGGGCGCTCGGAGATCCGCGCCCTGGCAACCGGCACCTACGCGATCATCACGCTCTGGGCCTCGCAGGCGGGGCGCGAAGCGCGCGCCGAACAACCGGATTGCCCGCCCCCACCGCCACCGCCACCCGGCGGCGGTGGAGGAAACCCATACGACGACCAGTGCCAGCTCTGCCTGGAGTGGACGTGGTACATCGGCAACGAAGAGGTCGACAGCTACTGGGTGTGCTCCGTCCCGACACCATGCCGCGCCTCATGACCCCTCACCTCACGACTCCCATGCGAACCACCATACTCACCCTCGTGCTGTGCCTCGCCCAAGTGGCCGACGCGCAGCCGTCCGCAGTCACCCCTCGTGGCTACCTGGCCACTTCGGACATGGTCGTGGTTGCCTTCTCCACGGACGCCGAACTCGGCGCTTCGTCGGCCCTGGTGATCCGGCGGCCCACCTCACCGAGCAACGTCGTGCTCCTGCGACGCGATGCGCAGCCCGAACATCTTGCCATCGCCATGGCCGCGGTGATCCAGGCACGCCGCGAACGTGGGGACATCCTGTCGCGAGAAGAACGGGCGCGCATTGGCCCCGGGTTCGTGCGTTCCTCACCGCCGAGCCGGCGCGCGATGGCCGCGGCGACACGTGACCTCGCCCTCCTGCGTCGCGCACCGACGTTGACGGTGCCCGGACTCGGTGATGCCCAGGCGCTCATCGTGAACGCGCGCGTCCAGCTGGAGAAGCACTAGTGCGGTGGTTGGGTGGCCACAGCGTGGCCACCCAACGGGGCGCCGTAGCCGACCTATTCGTCCCCGACGCCGCCGCGCTGCCTGCCTAACGCGAGCCAGAGCGCACTCCCGACGATCAGGGTCGCACCCACCAGCGTCCACGCGGGTGGCAACTCGCCGAGCACCAGCGCGCCCCACGCCGCAGCAAAGACGA
>JAEUJK010000783.1 GCA_016794735.1 Gemmatimonadota bacterium
TGCGGTTGGCGAGGTCGAGCGAGAAGCGTGACGGCATGGGATGAAGGGTGGCGAGTCGGCTTCGCCGATTCAACCCCGGATTCAGGCGTTGGCCAGCGCCTGCTCGCGCCGCTTCGCCGCGAGGTCGTGCATGTGGCGATCCTCGACGGTCTCGAGGGTGAGCGGAGGGACGGGCGCCGGCATGGCGTTTTCGTCGAGATGCACGAAGGTCAGCCAGCACTCGTTGGTGTGGCGTCGCACCCCGGTGCTCATGTTCTCGGCGTAGACCTGCGCGACCACCGCCATCGACGTCCGCCCCACGTACACCACACGCGAGCGGATCTCGACGAGTTCGCCGACGCGGATCGGCTCCTTGAAGAGGATGCGATCGATGGACAGGGTGGTGACCTGGCCGCCGGAGTGGCGCATCGCCGCCAACGCGGCGCAGCGGTCGACCATTCCCATGATGACGCCGCCAAAGACCGAGGGCTGCCGGAGGCCGTTGGCCTGGTGCGGCATCATGAGGTCGGCGACGATGGCTTCGGATTCGCGCGGGGTGCGCGCGGCTGCAGTGGTCATGTGGTGCCTGACGAGCGTGAAGGAACGGGACGTGTGTGCGCCGTCGGGGCGACGGTCGCCTCACTCGACCAATCAGCGAAGGCACGCCGCAGCGCCTGGCGCCAGCGGCGGTCCGGCGGTGATGCCGACAACCGGAAGAGTCGGCGGACCGGGGTGGGAACTTCAGTCAAGGCCCGCCGACGCCCACCGACCTCCACCTCGAGGAGCGCCGTGGCCCGATCGTTTGCGGTCGCCACGAAGGTCCACGCGGAATCGCGCCACTCGAGCCGGGTGGAGTCGAAGGCCGAGGGGCGGGTATCGCGGTAGTCACGTTGCCAAGCCCCGGACGCGAGCGGGACGTCACCGATGGGCAACACGTACCCCGCGGTGGCCGCGCCGTGGCCAGCGGCAAAGAACGACACCACAGTGGTGGAATCGACGTCGACCAGCTCGAACGAGGCCGGATCGAACCGAAAGGCGCCGACGATCTCGCGTGCACGCGCCGCGCGTGCATCGGTCGCACGCCGCACCGAGTCGCGCGCGGCATGGAACAACCTTTCGCCGGCCGTGAGGGCCGACTGCACCGACAGCGAGTCGCTCAGGTCAGCGAGCGCGACCACGGCTCCCGTCTGGAGGTTGATCACCTGTCGACGCGAGATGTGAACGTGCGACTCAGACTCCGCGTCCACGTCCAGGTGGAACTCGATGTTGACGTACGGACCCACGGCATCCAGCAGCTCGGTGTCGCTGGTGGCCTGTGTGGTGGAATCGTCCAGCATTTCGTCATCAGGGTCCAGCGGGGACTCCCCGGGGTGACGCTGCTGGTATCGCGCGGCAATCTTCGCCACTTCCCCGTCTTCCCAGACCAGGGTGGAATCCCCGGTCAGCAGGTCGCGCCGAAAGACCGCCTGGCTCACGAACAACGCACGCGGAAACGAGTAGTCGCGCTCGACGATGTAGAGTTCCTGGAAGCGACCGTCGAGGCGGGCGAGGAGGAGTGGCGCCCGGAAGACGTCGACCCCACGCGGCCCCGGCTCGATGAGGAACGTGGAATCCCCCGCGGCGACGACAAACGCCGCATCGAGGGGGGTGGATTCCACGGAACGACAGGCGCCGACGGTGATCACCGCCAGCGCCCACACGACGTCTCGGAACTGCATGCCCAAAGATACTGGACCCGGGCCGCGGTTCCCTAGAGCGCGCGCACCCCGTGAATGAGTCGGTCGACCTCTTCCTCGGTGGTGTAACACGCACAGCCGGCGCGCACGACGCCGGT
>JAEUJK010000798.1 GCA_016794735.1 Gemmatimonadota bacterium
GGTGCGCGGCTCCGGCGCCGTCGGGGCAAATCGCACGCCGATCGGGTCGCTGGAGAAATGCGCGGGCGTCCCGCGCTCGTCGGCGGCAATGAACAACAGCATGCGACCGTCGAGCGGAGTGGCCTGGACCTTCCCGTCGAACGACAGGGCGAAAGTGAGGCGTGCCGGTACAGCCGGTGCCACCGATGCGCGCGCGGGTGCGTCCTGTCGGGCGCAGGCGACGGCGAGTGCGAACGTGGTGAAGCCGAGCGCACGAGGAAGGGAACGGATGGACACGGGACGGGGCTCCGCGGAGGTCGCACAACAATGCGGACGCGCGACGCTGGTGGCGAGGAGCGCCGGCACGCTCGATGGGGCCGGACGCACGAAGGGCCCGGCGTCGACCGGGCCCCGGGGAGTTGCAGGTACGCGAACGGGCTAGATGCCCAGTCCCTTCTTCACCGCGGCTTCGATGTCCTGGCCGGCTCCCGCGCCGGCATAGACGATCTTCCCCGACTTGTCGATCACCACGATGGTCGACGTCGCCTTGACCCCGTAGATGCCGTCGGCTTCGCCCTTTTTGTCATAGAGCGTCTCCATGTCGAAGCCATGCTTCTCCATGTGGGCCTTGACGCGGGCCGGGGACTGGTTGAACGAGACGGCGATGCCGAGGAACTTCATCTTGTCGCCGTACTTCGCCTTGGCCGCCATGATGCGCGGGGCGAGGGCCTCGCAGTTCTCGCACCAGGTGGCCCACACTTCCATGAGCAGGGGCGTCTTGCCGAGGTAGGCCGAGAGGTTGGCGGGCTGGCCATCGAGCGTGAGCAGCGCCATGTCCGGGGCTTTCGCACCGATCTCGAGGTCGATGGCGCGCTGGGCGGTGGCAAGGGCCGGCGCGAGGGTCAGCGCGGCCACGGCAACGAGACGACGGATCATATCAGCAGCTGTCCCATCTTGATGAGGTAGTACTGGGCGACACCGATCATCACGAAGCCAAAGAACTTCTTGATCCGGACCATCCACATCCCGGCCTTCGGCAGTCGCGACAGCGAACCGGATGATACCCCCACGATCACCAGAAGGGTGCACATCCCGAGCGAGAAGACGAACAGGTAAACGAACCCCAGCACCGCACTCCGGGTTTCCGTCACCCAGGTCAGCACGGCGATCATGACCGGCGCGGAGCACGGGGCGGCGACCAAGCCGGACATGGCGCCCATGAGGAGGGCCCCACCAAACCGGCCACCCTCACCCGCGCTGCTGGCGCGCTGAAGGAGGGCGCCCGGAACCCGCACCGGGACGACGTCGAACATGGCGAGGGCGGCGATCAGCAGCAGGTTCGCCATGGCGAAGTAGAGCCATGGGTTGGTGCTGATGCGGCCGAACATCGTCCCGGTCATCCCCGCCACGAGCCCGAGCGAGGCGTACACCGCGGCCAGGCCGAGGACGTAGGTGAGGGAGAGGAGGAGGGGGCGCCAGCGCGAGCGGGTCTCCCCCGGACGTGCCTCCCCGCCGCCCACGATCGCCGCCGTGATCGGGATCATCGGGTAGATGCACGGGGTGAGGCTCGTCAGCACCCCGGCCGCGAAAAGGGCCAGCACCGCCGCGAATGGGCTGCCGGAGAGCTGGTCGGTGATGTTGGCGAAGTCCACGGCGGAAAACTACCACACGCGCCGGGCCCGCAACTCAGCCGCGGGCGCCTTCTGCCTGCCGTGCCCCGATGTACTCGAGGAGGGCCATGAGGAACATCCCGCACCCCACCAGCTCCAGCGTCTCCTCGATCACGGCCAGGGAGACGTAATAGCGGTCATTGGGACGCACGAGGGTTCCGTAGACGGCGCCAAGCAGTTCGAAGCCGATCGCTCCACCGAGGTAAACCGCGCCGGCGAGGATGAATCGCTTGCGAAAATGCGGGGAGAGGTGTCGCAGGAACGGCAGGTACGCGACGAAGAGCCCGGCGGCCCCGACCAGGCCGATGAGCGCCCAGAGATGCGGCGCGCTCCCGCTGCCGAAGATCGCCTTGGTGACCTTCGAGAGCCCCTCGTGCATCTGCAGCAGTTCGTCGGCCGAGAGGAACAGGAATCCCAACGACAGGACCCACCACTGCTTGCGGAACTGGGTGGTGCGTTCGTCGGACGCGATGACCGCCAGGGCGGCGGCGCAAACGCCAAGCAGGAGGGAGCCGAGCCAGGCGTGGACGGTTCCTTCGAAGCGCGGGTCGAACCGTTGGGAGAGGCCCAACAGGTTGTCGCGCCCGAACAGCGCTCGGCCAGCCACGACGCCGACCATCCCGAGGACGGTGAGGCCGATGAGGCAGTTGACACACTTACGGACGCCTGACGTACGAAGCGCCGGGATCTGGACGGAATGAGGGGTGTCCATAGTATCTCCGAAGACGAGCTGGCTGCCCTGCGAGAAACGTACCAGCGACATTACAGTCCCGCTCCCCCCGACCCCCCGAGGGACAACCAATGGAATGGCGCATCCTGGGATCGAACTTCCTGTACGCCGCCCTTGGCGTTCTTCTGATGTTTGTCGCGTACCGGGTTATCGACTGGTTAACGCCGCAGGTCAACTTCAATGACGAACTCAAGCGGGGGAATGTCGCCGTCGCGATCTTCATTGCCGCCCTGTTCCTCTCGGTGGCCATCATCATCGGGCAGTCGCTGAACTGATGCGGCGAACCTGGCTCCTCGCCCTCCTCCTGGTCGCACCGCTCGGTGCGCAGGAGCGCCTGCGTCGCAAGGCGCCGGACTACGACGAGACCTTCCGCAAGTACAGCAAGCGGTACTTCGGGGCGACGTTCGACTGGAAGTTGTTCAAGGCGCAGGGGATGACCGAAAGCAACCTCGATCCCACGGCGCGCAGCCGCGTCGGGGCGCGCGGGGTGATGCAGCTGATGCCGTCGACGGCGCGGGCCATCCGGTCGGACAACGAGGACCTGCGCTGGGTCGACGATCCGGAGCTCAACATTGCGGCGGGGATCCAATACGACCGCACCCTGTGGCTCCTGTGGGAGTCGGACTCGGTCGAGACGTCGCGCCCGGAATTCATGTTCGCGAGCTACAACGCCGGTCGGCGCACGATCCTCCGGGCGCAGGGGCATGCCCGGCGTGCGAAGCTGGATCACCGGGACTGGACGAGCATCCGGAAGGTGGCGCCGCGGGTCCCGCGCTGGCGCCACCGGGAAACGCTGGAGTACATCGAGCGGATTGCGGCCGCGCGCGAGGGGTTGGGGCGCTGATCGACCGCGTGGCCGGCTGGCGAAGGGCTTACATTTGAGCCTCCCCGACCCGTCACTCCCCAGGTTCCATGGCTCCGCAGTTCATCTACCACATGAAGGCGCTCACGAAGGTGGTTCCCCCTTCGCGAGTCATCCTGAACGATATCTGGCTCTCGTTCTACCCCGGCGCCAAGATCGGCGTCCTTGGCGCGAACGGCGCCGGCAAGTCCTCCCTGCTCAAGATCATGGCGGGGATCGACACCAACTGGAACGGCGAGGCGTGGGCCGCCGCGGGCACGAAGATCGGTTACCTCCCGCAGGAACCCCAGCTGGACGAGTCGCTGGACGTGCGCGGCAACGTTGAGCTGGCGGTGAAGGAGCAGCGCGGCCTGCTCGACCGGTTCAACGAGATCTCCATGAAGTTCGCGGAGCCGATGGACGACGACGCGATGCAGAAGCTCATGGACGACCAGGCCAAGGTCCAGGATCGCATCGACGCGCTCGACCTGTGGAACCTCGACAACAAGATCGAGGTCGCCATGGACGCCCTGCGCCTTCCCCCGGGCGATGCCGATGTGCGCGTGTTGTCTGGCGGTGAAAAGCGCCGCGTGGCGCTGTGCCGCATCCTGCTCGAACAGCCGGACCTGTTGCTGCTCGACGAGCCGACGAACCACCTGGATGCGGAATCGGTGGCGTGGCTCGAGCATCACCTCGAGGCGTTCCCGGGAACGGTCGTGGCGATCACGCACGATCGCTACTTCCTGGACAACGTCGCCAAGTGGATCCTCGAACTCGATCGCGGCGCGGGCCATCCGTACGAGGGGAACTACTCCGGGTGGTTGGAGCAGAAGAGCCAGCGCCTCGCGCAGGAAGAGAAGACCGCGAGCGCACGCCAGAAGACCCTCGAGCGCGAGTTGGAGTGGGTGCGCATGGCCCCGCGCGCGCGGCAGGCCAAGAACAAGGCGCGTATCCAGAAGTACGAGGAGCTCGCGAGCGAGCAGCGGCAGGAGCGCGTGGCGCAGAACGAAATCGTGATTCCGCCGGCACCACGCCTCGGCAACGATGTCGTCATCGCCGACAAGCTGAAGAAGTCGTTCGGCGACAAGCTCCTCTTCGAGAACCTGAGCTTCTCGCTGCCGCGCGGTGGCATCGTCGGCATCATCGGGCCCAACGGCGCCGGCAAGACGACGCTCTTCCGCATGATCACCGGGAGCGAATCGCCGGACGGCGGCACGCTCAAGCTGGGCGACACGGTGCAGATCGCGTACTCGGACCAGACGCGCACCCTCGATGGCGCGCGCACGGTGTGGGACGAGATCTCCGGTGGGTCCGAAAGCATCCAGGTCGGGAAGCGCGAGATGAACTCCCGCGCCTACGTCGGGTCGTTTGGGTTCCGCGGGGCAGACCAGCAGAAGCTGGTCGCCAACCTCTCGGGTGGTGAGCGCAACCGGCTGCACATGGCCAAGACGATGCTCGCCGGCGGCAACCTGCTGCTCCTCGACGAACCGACCAACGACCTGGACGTCGATACGCTGCGCGCGCTCGAGGAGGCGCTGCTCGACTTCGCCGGATGTGCCGTTGTCATCTCCCACG
>JAEUJK010000821.1 GCA_016794735.1 Gemmatimonadota bacterium
GTCCGTCGTGGTGAACTCGCGGCCCCGCAGCAGGGGCGAGCCCATCGCGGCGAAGTACCCCGGCGACACGACATTGAACATCGCGTCCGGGCGATCCGCCGGGTCTTCGGTGCGCCCGGGCAGGTGATACTGGTCGGACGAGCAGCAGTCGCCGATCGGGAGCCACCCGGACATGGCCACCGAGGTGACCCCGGGAATGCCAGCCAGCGCCGTGCGGATGGCGGCGCGAGCGCTGACCCGCTGCGAATCACTAGCGTAGCGATCGCCGGCGAGGGCCAGCGTGCCGGTCAACAATCGCTCGCTGTTGAAGCCGAGGTTGGCGCGCTGCGACCTGAGGAAGCTCTGCACCATCAGCGCGGCACCCGCGAGGAGCACGAGCGACAACGACAGCTGGCCCACCACGAGCCCGGCGCGCAACCGGCCGAGCGAACCGTGGGCGCTGCCACCGCGACCACCAGACGCCTTGAGCGTGCTCGCCAGCTCGGGCTTGGTCAGCCGGAGCGCGGGCACGATCCCGAAGATGAGTCCGGACCCGACGGTGATCGCCGCGGTCATGAGGAGCACCGTGCGGTCCACGTCGAAGCGCATGTAGAACGGGACCTCGGTGGGCATGCCCCAGCGGGTGAACGCCTCCACCCCCCACACGCCAATAGCCACGCCGACGACTCCCCCAAGGAGCGCGAGCATGAGGCTCTCGGTGAGCATCTGGCGAACCAGACGCGCGCGCGTGGCACCCATCGACAACCGCACGGCCAGCTCGCGTTGGCGCCCGGACCCTCGTGCGAGGAGGAGGTTGGCCACGTTCGAGCAGGCGATCAGGAGCACGAAAGCCACGGCGCCGACCATCGTCAGGAAGATGCCCTCGACTTCCGACGCGATGTCCTCGTTGGACGGCAGCATCCAGGCACTGCGGTCCTTGTTCGTCGCCGGAAAGCGCAGGGCGAGCTCGCCCATGATGGCTTGCAGCCGCTGCTCGCCCGCCTCACGCGAGATGCCGTCCCGCAACCGGCCGATCACCGCCCAGGAGGTCCAGTCGCGGTCGGTGCGTTGCGCCTCGCTGGGCGCGGCGGGCAGCCAGAGGTCGTCCACCTCGGGGAAGCGGATGCCTTCCTCCATCACCCCAACGACGGTGTGCGCCACGCCATTGATCGTGATCCCGCGACCGACCACGGCCGAATCCCCGGCGAACTTGCGCTGCCACAAGCCGTGGCCGAGCACCACCGCATTGCCGACACGCTCCTCGTCCTCGGTGAAGAACCGTCCCAGGGCAGGGCGCACCCCGATCACCGGGAACAGGGAGGCGGTCACGCGACCCCCCTGGACACGTTCCGGCTCGGCGATCCCGCCCACGTTCCACGCACCGCCGCGGTAAGCCCCGAGGTCGGTGAACGCGTCCCGCGACCCACTGCGCAGGTCGGCATAGTCCGCCCACGAGAGGCTCGTCCAGTTCTCCTTCGCCCGGTCGGTGCGCCAGCCGTTGATGTGCATCAGCTGGTGTGGCTCCGGGTACGGCAGCGGCCGGATGAGGATCGCGTTGACCGGGCTGTAGACGAAGACGTTGGCCGCGATGCCTAACGCCATGCAGGCGACGGCGATGATCGTGAAGCCGGGGGCGCGCCCCAGGGCGCGGAGGGCGAAGCGCACATCCTGACGCAGGGTGTCCATGACCAAC
>JAEUJK010000875.1 GCA_016794735.1 Gemmatimonadota bacterium
GGTGGTGGGTGATGCGCTGGGGGTGAAGGCCTCCGGCGGGGTGCGCGACTGCGATGCGGCGCTCCGGATGATCGCCGCCGGTGCGACGCGCATCGGCACGTCGAGCGGGGTCTCGATGGCCAAGTGCCTGGGGCAGGGGCCACTCCCCGTGCGCGACCTGCTGTCCGTCGCGCACGCGCATGGCGCGGGCTGCCACACCTGCGCGGCGCCGGGTTCGGGCAGCGCCTACTGAGCGCCTCCCTGGCGACCTGTCGCCGGGGTGTTTGTCAAGGTTGCAGGGGGCAGGGGACGCGCCGTTCGTGGGGGGATCGCACACTGACGGCGCCGTTACGTATCGCGTAGAATTGTCACGGCCGCGCCACCGCGCGGTGACTCACCCCCTGGACCTCCCTGGACGTGGCTTTCCGACTCATTCCCCGCGACGAGGGGTTCTTCGACCTGTTCAACGAGTTGTCCAAGCGACTCGTGACCTCGGCCGCGATGTTGCGCGAGCTGTTCATGCACCCGGATCAGCTGGACGAGATCACGGCTCGCATCAAGGAGGTCGAACACGAGGCCGACCATATCACGCACGACGTGAGCACGCGGCTCGACTCGTCCTTCATCACGCCGCTCGATCGTGAGGACATCCACAACCTCACGCAGGAACTCGACAATGTCGTCGACCTGATCAACGGGACGGCGCGTCGGGCGAAGATGTTCCACATCACGGAAACGAAGGAACCGGCGCGCAAGCTGTGCGAGATCCTGCAGCAGCAGGTGAAACACCTGGAGCGCGCGGTGACGCAGATCCGCGATCCGCGCGCCGTGGCCATCGCGACGCGCGAGGTGAAGGTGCTCGAGGCGCAGGGTGACACCGTGTATCACGATGCGATGGAGGCGATGTTCACGGGCCGCCCCGATCCGCTCGACGTGATGAAGTGGAAGGAGATCTACGACACGATCGAGGAGACCCTCGACCGGTGCCAGACGGTGGCCATCGTGCTCGAGAGTATCTCCCTCAAGAACTCCTGAGCGCGGGCCCGCCGGTGGTCACGTACGTCGTCGCGATCGTCCTGGTCGCCTTCATCTTCGACTTCATCAACGGATTCCACGACTCCGCGAACTCCATCGCGACCGTCGTGGGCACCCGCGTGCTCAGCCCGCTCTCCGCAGTGGTCTGGGCGGCGTTCTTCAACTTCGTGGCGGCGTTCACCGTCGGCACGGCGGTCGCGAAGACCGTCGGCAAGGGAATGATCGACGTGAACGTGGTGACCCCCAACGTGATCCTGGCCGGGTTGCTCGGGGCGATCATCTGGAACCTGATCACCTGGTGGTACGGGCTCCCGAGCAGCTCGTCGCACGCGTTGCTGGGTGGGTACGCGGGCGCGGCGGTCGCCAAGGCGGGGTTTGCCGCGGTGATCCTCTCGGGGTGGACCAAGACGATCATCTTCATCTTCCTGTCGCCGGTGGTGGGCATGGGCGCCGGGTTCCTGCTGATGACGCTCATCTACTGGTTGTTCCGGAACACATCGCCGCGGCGGGTGGACACCCTCTTCCGGCGACTGCAGCTCCTGAGCGCCGCGCTCTTCTCCCTCTCCCATGGGGCGAACGATGCGCAGAAGACGATGGGGATCATCGTCGGGCTCCTCGTCTCGTCGCAGGCGGCCTTTGCGGGGGCGACCGACTGGACGCGCCACCTCTACCTGCCGAACGGTGACACGGTCCCGTTGTGGATCGAGATGGGGGCCTACTCGGCGATCGCGTTAGGCACCCTGTTTGGCGGCTGGCGCATCGTGCACACGATGGGAAGCCGGATCACCAAGCTGCGTCCCGTGGGCGGGTGCGCGGCCGAGACGGCCGGTGCGTTCGCCATCCTGCTGGCGACGAAGTTCGGGATCCCGGTGAGCACCACGCACACGATCACAGGTGCCATCGTTGGCGTGGGGGCGACGACGCGACTCTCCGCCGTGCGGTGGGGGGTAGCCGGCCGGATCGTGTGGGCGTGGATCCTGACGATCCCTGCCGCGGCGTCGATCGGCGCCCTGTGCATCTGGTTGCTCCAGCGGGCCAACCCGTGAGCCTCGGGGCGGCGCCCCGCAAGGGCTGACGCCGCCCCGCCTTTGTAACACCAGGTGTAACGATTCTGCGAGTGCCGTTCCGGTGGACGGTGCATGCGGCGCACACTCGTGCGTCGACTCCACCGTATAACCCGTGTCACTCGCCATGCGCTTTCTCGACGCCCAGGGATTTGCCTGGCAGGCGGTCGAGGTTTCTTCCGCCGATGCGACCCTCGCTGGCACCCTGTACTTCTTCTCGGGCGGGAGCACGCGTCGGCTCGAGCGGTATCCCCTCGACTGGCGGGCCTGTGCCTGGGACGAGCTCGACCGGTTGTGTCGCAGGGCGACGGTGCTCTCCGCGGACCTCGTTCGGGAGGAGCCCGAGGGGGTGGCGTGAGATGGGACGGGCCGGGGCGCGCCCGACCTGGCGAGGGTCATGTCCGAGAAGGGCCGCGCACCGGATCACGATTTCGTCGCTCGCGCAACTCCATGTGCGCCAATGCGTTCCGCCGGAGGTGACCTGCGTCTCGTGGCGCATTCGTGACAGGGGAGGCATCTTCCCAGTGTTACACTTGCCGCGGCCCAATCCACGGCGCCGCGCCCCAACCCCCGCATGTCCGATTCCGCAGTCCTGCCAGCGAGCCAGCTGATCAACCGTGAGCTGAGTTGGCTCGAGTTCAATGCTCGAGTCCTGCACGAAGCCCTGGACGATCGCACTCCCCTCCTCGAGCGCGTCAAGTTCCTCGCCATCTTCACGACGAACCTGGATGAGTTCTACCAGGTGCGGGTGGCGGGGCTCCGTCGGCAGGTCGCGGCCGGGGTGACACATGCGCCGGCGGATGGGATCACGCCCGCGAACCAGCTGGAGGCGATCGATCGCAAGGTGCGCGAACTGGTGCAGCGACAGCTGCAGTGCCTGCACGACGTGGTGCTGCCGGCGCTTGCCGAACACGATGTGCGCCTCGTCTCGATCGACGAGCTGACGGTGGAGGAACGGACGGAGGTC
>JAEUJK010000896.1 GCA_016794735.1 Gemmatimonadota bacterium
CATTGGCAAGTCGGTGGTGGTCAGCACCACGCTTGCGGCGCCGCTCGCGCCGGCGATCGATGCCCGCGATGCCGAAGGCCACGTGCGGGTGCGCACCGACGATGTTGATTACATCGGCGCGGCAAGCCCGATGACGACCGCTGGTGGTGATACCGTGGGACTGCTGATCGCCCTGGGGTCCCAACGCGAAGCGCTCGCGGCCACCGATCCGCTACGCGGCGCCACCCTGCTCGGCTTCGTCGTCGGGTTGGGGCTCGCGTTAGGCACGGGGCTCTGGTTGTCGCGCCGCATCGCCGAACCCCTGCGTACGCTGGTCCGCGCGACGCGGGCAGCCCGCGCGGGGGACTACAGCGTCACCCTTCCCAGCCACGCTCCCCAGGAGATCGGCGAGTTGTCCAAGGCCTTCCATGGACTCATGGATGACCTCAAGGCCAAGGATGAACTCGTCGCGGTGATGCAGCATGAGAAGGGAACGCGGGAAGTCGTGGCCGCCCCCGGGGCGCGGCTCGAGGTCGGCGCGACCTTCGATGGGCGTTATGAGATTCGCGCGCTGCTCGGCGCCGGCGGCATGGGCACGGTGTATCGCGCCGTCGACCGCGAGCTTGGCGAAACCGTCGCACTCAAGACCTTGAGTGGCGCCGCCATGTCCGACGACGGTGGCCCGGCCCTCGAGCGCTTCCGGGAGGAGATCCGCCTCGCGCGACGCATCAGTCATCGCAACGTCGTCCGCACGCACGACCTCGGGGTGGTGGATGGCACCTACTACCTCACGATGGAGCTGGTGGAGGGTCGCTCGCTGGAGGATGTGCTCGCGCAGGAAGGCACGTTGTCGCCGCGCGCGGTGCACTCCATTGCGGCGCAGGCGCTGCGCGCGCTGGACGCGGCGCATGCCGTGGGGGTCGTGCATCGGGACATCAAGCCACCCAACCTGCTGCTCGATGGCAGCGGGCTGCTCAAGGTCACCGACTTCGGCATCGCCCGGCTCTCCGACGCGGGCGGTCGCTCGGGCAAGCTCACGGCCACCGGGATGGTGGTGGGCACCCCGGCCTACATGGCGCCCGAGCAACTCGGCGGGGAGGCCGTGGACATGCGCGCCGACCTCTACGCGTTAGGCGCGGTGTTGTTCGAGTGCCTCACGGGCCAGTCCCCGCACGAGGGGTTGGGGCTCATGCAGCTGTTCGCCCGCGCGCAGCAGGATGCCCCCGCCCCGGATCCGCGCACCATCCGCCCGGATGCACCGGCCGGGTTGTCCGAGGTCATCCGTCGCGCGCTGGCCCCGCGCCCCGCCAGCCGCTTCGCCAGCGCGCAGGCCATGCTCGACGCGCTGGAAGCCACCGCGTAGCCCGCGTGACCCCAGGCGCTGCAACACCGGGCCACCCGGTGGCATCGAACCGGTAACCCACTCACTGCGCCATGCCCGGATTCGCCGACGATACCCGAGCTGCCCTTCGTGCCCTGCGACGAGCACCCGGATACCTCGCCGTGGCCATCCTCACCCTGACCATCGGGATCGGGGTGAACACCACCTTGTTCACCCTCGTCAACGCGGTGCGCTTTC
>JAEUJK010000007.1 GCA_016794735.1 Gemmatimonadota bacterium
GCGGCACCAGGGTGGATAAACCTGGTGAAGAAGTTCGTGAATCCGCGCCTCGCGAAGTACGCTGACGAAACCAGGAACTGCGCCTTTCTCGAGCTGTACGGTGACGACGTGGCGCAGCTCGGCGCGCAACTCGGCGTCGCCACCACGGCGCCGTGGAGCCACAAGGAGGTCACGGTCGACGCGGTGTCGTTCGTGTGGGCGTGGCTTCCGGGGCTCACGGGACGACCAGGCGCGGTGCTGTGGTGCGCGACCGAGTCCACGCCGGCGTTGCTCGACGTGCTCCATGCGCGAGGCGTGCAGGACGGAAGCAGCGAGGGGCTTGAGGAGCGGCGTGTCCTCGGGGGCCGTCCGCGCTGGGGAGCCGACATGGACGACACCATGCTCTCGCAGGAGGCGAACATGGATGACCTCCAGGCGATTTCCTACACGAAGGGCTGCTACACCGGGCAGGAGTTCGTGGCGCGGCTGCATTATCGCGGCCACGTGAATCGCTACCTGCGGGGGCTGCGATTGTCGGGCCCGGTCCCGCGTGGGGCGACGGTGGTCTCACCCGATGGCGCGACGGTCGGTGACGTGCGCAGCAGCGTGGAGTCCGCCACGGAGGGGGCGATCGCCCTCGCGCTCATCCGGCGCGAAGTGGCCGATGGCGCGGAGGTCAGGGTGCAGCTCGGGGAACGCGACGTGGCGGCGACGGTCGTGGCGCTACCGTTCGTTCGTTAGGCGTCCGGAAACACGAAGGGCGCGCCCGCAGGCGCGCCCCAGGTGATTCGGACCGGACCGACTTAGTGCTTGGTCGTGTCGGCGGCGCCCGAGTCGTGCTTCATGCCGCTGTCCATCTTCATGGCGCTGTCGGCCGGAGCCATGGTGGGGGCCGGAGCGGCCGGGGCAGCGGAATCCGCAGCCGGGGCTTCTTCCTTGGCGGCGCAAGCGGCGAGGACGACCATCGAGGCAACAAGAGCGAGGCGCTTCATGGAACGATTCTCCTGAACGGGTGGGGGAGCGGGGGTGTGGACCGCGGGGCGATCACGCGAACCGCCCGCCGGTGACTTGCGAGACTAACCATGCACTGCGCCTAGCGCATTCGTGCACACCCCCCTGTCGTCGCGGCAAGTTGGGTGCGCGCTGAATCTATGGCTCACGGAGTTCCTGTCAAGCGTCCAAGTCGTTCTCCCCCAACGCTTTCCCCCCGGCATTCGCGCTTCGCCAGCCATCGGCGCTATCCTTGATCTACCCGCGACCGCGTGCTCTGATGGCCACCGCTACTCGCCCCGACACACCCTCCTCGCCGCAGGTCGTCCGCGGCGCCTGCCCCCACGACTGCCCGGACACCTGCGCGACGGTTGTCACGGTCGTCGACGGCAAGGCCACCTCCATCCGAGGAGACGCGGATCACCCCGTCACGGCGGGTTTCCTGTGTGCGAAGGTAAATCGCTATCTGGAAAGGACTTACCACCCGGAACGCCTCACGACCCCCCTCCGGCGCGTCGGCCCCAAGGGCTCCGGCACCTTCGCTCCAGTGAGCTGGGACGAAGCGCTCGACGACATCGCGAGCCGGCTCCGGGCCATCGTGGACACCCACGGCGCCGAGGCCATCCTGCCGTACTCGTATGCGGGAACGATGGGGATGATCCAGGCTGAGTCCGTCGACCGCCGCTTCTTCAACGCGCTCGGCGCCTCGCGACTGCTGCGCACGATCTGCTCGACCGCGGGCGGCGAAGGGCTCCTCATGACCAACGGCACCAAGGTCGGTGCCGACGGCGAGGCACTGGCCCAGTCGGACCTCGTGCTCCTCTGGGGCACCAACACACTCACAGCAAATCCCCACCTCTGGCCCTTCATCCTCCAGGCCCGGGCCAACGGCGCGCCGGTGATCTGCATCGACCCGATCCGGACCCGCACCGCGGAGCAGTGTGACGAGTGGCTCCCGATCCGTCCGGGCACCGACGCGGCCCTCGCCCTCGCGATGATGCACGTGATCTTCGACGAGGGGCTCGAGGATCGGGACTACATGGAGCGGCACACGCTGGGTGGTGATGCCCTGCGCGTGCGCGCCAGCGAATGGAGCCCGGAACGCGCCGCGCCGATCACGGGGCTCCCCGCCGAGCGGATCCGGGAACTGGGGCGCCAGTACGGGACATCGCGCGCCGCCTTCGTGCGGATCAACTACGGACTGCAGCGACACGCCGGCGGCGGGATGGCCGTCCGCACCATCGCGTGCCTGCCCTCGATCGTCGGGCACTGGCGCCGGCCCGGCGGCGGTGTCCAGCTGAGCACCAGCGGCAGCTTCACCTTCAACCGCGAGGCCCTGGCCCGCCCCGACCTGGGTGCGACCGCGCGCTCGATCAACATGGTGCGGCTCGGCGAAGCGCTCAACACGCCGGATGCCGGCGTGGGTGGTCCGCCCGTGCAGGCGCTGGTCGTCTACAACTCGAACCCGGCGGACATCGCGCCGGATCGCAATGCGGTCCTGCGTGGCCTCGCGCGCGAGGACCTGTTCACCGTGGTGCTCGAGCACTTCCAGACCAATACCGCCGACTGGGCCGACTACGTGCTCCCGGCGACGACGCAGCTGGAGCACTGGGACATCCACTTCGCCTACGGCCACAACTACGTCACGCTCAACCAGCCCGCGATCGCACCCGTGGGCCTGTCGAAGCCGAACTCCGAGATCTTCCGGCAACTCGGGCGCCGGATGGGGCTGCCCGCGGAGTTGTTCGCCGACGATGACCAGGCGCTGATCCGGCTGGCCCTGTCCTCGGGCCACCGCAACCTGGATGGCGTCACCTGGGACCGGCTGCTCGAGCAGGGCTGGGTGCGGCTCAACCTCCCCAAGCCCTACCTGCCGTTTGCCGACGGCGGGTTCGGCACCCCGTCGAAGAAGTGCGAGTTCTACTCGGAACGGATGGCGGCACTCGGGTTGGACCCGCTCCCCGCGTTCATCCCGCCGCGGGAACTCCCGGAAGAGGCACCGGAGCGCGCGGCACGTTTCCCCCTGATGCTGATCTCGTCGCCACGCCACTACTTCCTGAACTCGACCTTCGTCAACATCGCGTCGCTGCGAAAGGACGCGGAGCCGGAATGCGTGATGCACCCGCACGATGCCGAGCGCCGCGGGCTCTCGCACGGGGAACGGGTGGTGGTCCACAACGACCGTGGACACTTCCTCACGCTCCTGCGCGTTGAGGACTCGGTGCGGGAGGGGGTGGTGTGGGCCCCGTCGATCTGGTGGGGCAAGTATTCGCGCGACGGCAACAATCCCAACTCCGTCATTGGCCAGGGAGAGACCGACCTGGGACGGGGTCCCGTGTTCTACGACACGCTCGTCGAGGTGTCGGCGGCAGACTGACGGCGACGCACGCCCGAGACGGGCGGCGTGCAGGTGACGGGGTCGGGACACCCCGTGACCGGACAACCAACCGAGGTATTCGTGGCAGAGCTTCCGCGCACGTTAGGCGAACTGAAGGCGCACCCGCTGGGCGCGCGTGACCGGGTCCTCCGGTCGGTGAAGGATGAACTCCGGGCCAACCTGCTGGCGCGCCTTCGCGCCGGGGGACCGCTCTTTCCGGGGGTCCATGGGTATGAGGACACCGTCATGCCGCAGGTGGTGAACGCCCTGCTGGCCCGACACAACTTCATCCTCCTCGGCCTCCGCGGCCAGGCGAAATCCCGGATCCTCCGCTCCCTCACCACGCTGCTCGACGAGTGGTTGCCCGTCGTGGCGGGGAGCGAGGTGAACGACAACCCCTACGCGCCGATCTCCAAGTACGCGCGGCAGCTGATCGAGACGCAGGGAGACGCGACCCCGATCGCGTGGGTGACGCGGGACCAGCGGTACGTGGAGAAGCTGGCCACGCCGGATGTCACCATCGCCGACGTGATTGGCGACGTGGACCCGATCAAGGCCGCGCGGGGCGGGCATATCCTGTCCGACGAGCTGACGATCCACTATGGGATGCTGCCGCGCGCCAACCGCGGCATCTTCGGGCTCAACGAGCTGCCCGACCTCGCCGGCAAGGTCCAGGTGGGGTTGTTCAACATCATGCAGGAAGGCGACGTGCAGGTGAAGGGATATCCCGTGCGCCTGCCGCTCGACGTGCTGCTCTGTTTCACCGCCAATCCCGAGGATTACACCGCGCGCGGCAAGATCATCACGCCGCTCAAGGATCGCATCGGCTCCGAGGTGATCACGCACTATCCGGAGACCGTGTCCCTCGGGATGCAGATCACGGCACAGGAAGCGTGGACGCGACGCGGCGGCCCGCCGGTACGCATCCCGGAGTTTGTCAGCGAGGTGATCGAGCGCGTGGCGTTCGAGGCCCGCTCCGACAAGCGCATCGACCGGCGCTCGGGCGTTTCCCAGCGGCTCCCGATCTCGCTCACCGAGGGCGTGGTGTCCAACGCGGAGCGACGTGCGGTGTCCCTCGGCGATGCCGAGGTCGTCCCGCGGCTGACCGACCTGTATGCGGCGTTGCCAGCCATCACCGGCAAGCTCGAGCTCGAGTACGAGGGGGAACTCGTGGGCGCCGCCACCATCGCGCGTGAGCTGATTCGCCGGGCCTGTGACGCGACGCTGCGCGACCGGGTGGGCCACGTCGACGCCGATGCCATCGTCCTCTGGTTCGAGCAGGGCTCGGCGCTGGAGGTCACGGACGACGTGCCGAGCGCGGTCCTCCGCCGCGCGTTCGAGACGGTGCCCGGGCTGCTGGAGCTGGTGTCCTTCGTGGGACTCGCTCCGTCGGGCGACACGCCGGTGGAGGTCGCCGGATGCGAACTCGTTCTCGAATCACTCGTGGCGCGTCGCAAGCTGTCCCGCAGCGACGGGGGACAGTACGCGCGGGCTCCGCACGAATCGCGTCGACGACACGGCCCCGAGCACGAGTCGTGACCGACACCGCGCGCCGCACCCGAAGTCGCCGCACACGGCCGACGGTCAGCGTGCGGCGCGCCACGCCGAAGGACCTCGACGTCATCGTGCCGCTCCGGGCGGCGCTGCGGCGCGAAGACCCCAGCCCGCTGCGGGAACCCACGCTCGACGACGACGG
>JAEUJK010000042.1 GCA_016794735.1 Gemmatimonadota bacterium
CCGTCAATCGCCTGCAACGTCTGCGTGGTCACGCCGATGAGTGGGCGCTTGTACATGAGTCGTAAACCCTCTTGTGATATCGAGTTACGTCCCGACCGCCACCCGCGGGGGTGGATCACCGCCCTGTCACGCCAGCGTCAAGAGCACGTGACGTGCCCATAAGGTACCCCCGGCACGCCCGCGCGGTACCCCGCGGCCGCCCTCGACCCGTCACCCCACCGCCCGTAATGTTCGGCGCGCAGCACCCCCACCGTGCTCCGCGTACTGTCTAGAACTCCTGTCAAATGGTCGGCATGACGCTTCGTTCGCTCCATCGGGTGAGTCTCGCCCTGCTCGTCGGGTTCATCCCCGTGGCCGGCACGGCCCAGGCGCGCCCCCCGATCAAGCTCAGCCCGGAGGAAGTGCGTGCCCTGGCCGCGATCCAGGTCGAGATCAATGCCGCCATCGACTCGGTGGACGTTGAGCTGGCCAAGGCGAGCAACAAGAAGCTGGAAGCGCAGCAGGAGCACCGCGACAAGCTCAAGGCCCGCGTGGCAGCCATCCTCGCCAAGGCGAACCTGAGCAACGGCGAGTTCGAGCGTCGCCGGTTCTACGTGAGCACCGAAGGTGACGCGCGCGCCACGTTCGACTCGGCCGTCGCCAAACTCACCGGTGCGCCCCTGCCGGGTTCGCTCCCGGCCGCACCGCCGGCTGCCGCACCCGCAGCCGCTCCCGTAGCGGTTCCTGCCGGACCGGTCGGTGTACACCTCGGCCACGTCGTCAATGCGTTTTCAGACACGCCGGGCGGCGCTGGTCTCCTGGCCACGGCCTTCACCGAAGCGCGCATTGCGGCCCAGCACGCCGAACTTGGTGCACGCAACACCACCAACCTCGACCAGATGAAGTTGCACGCCGGCCACGTCATTCACGCCGTGGATCCCACGGTGGTGACGCAGGGTCCCGGTCGCGGATATGGCGTGCGCAAGGCCGTGAACGGCGTCATCACCCACACCGAACTCGCGGCGAAGGTCGAGGGCGCATCGGCCAACGTGACGACGCATGCGCGGCACATCACCACCGCCGCGCGCACCACCCTCGCGCGCGCGGACCAGGTGATCGCGATGGCCGAGAAGGTGCGTGCCGCCACCACGGCCCAGGAAGCCGCCGGGCTCATGGCGCAGCTCGTGTCCCTCGCCCAGCAGCTGGTGGCCGGTCGCGACGCCAATGCCGACGGGTTGATCCGCTGGGACGACCCTGAAGGTGGATTGCAGCAGGCCCAGGAGCACGTGAACCTGCTGCTGGCCGCAGAGAAGAAGTAGGGCCTGCGCACGTTCCTGAGACTGTCGACACGCGTCGCGCCCCCGCGTCGTTGACCATGGTCGCCGAGTTCCGCGGGACGATCATCGAGTGGCGCGGGCCCTCGCCGTACTACTTCATTGTGGTCCCGGAGAAGCAGTGTCGCGACCTGCGCGACATGGCGGGATTTGTCACCTACGGCTGGGGCATGATCCCCGTGACCGCGCGCATCGGGGAGACCGAGTGGACCACGTCGCTCTTTCCGCGCGAGGGACGGTATTGGGTCCCCATCAAGGACCGCGTGCGAGCGGCCGAGGGGCTCGACGAAGGCGATCACGTGCGCATTCGCCTCGCACTCCGCACCTAGTACCGTACCATTGCGCGGCACCGCCAGGGAGTCGCATTCTCTCGTGGACGGGGAACCTTGCGATGCGGAGGCGGGAACGATGTCACGAAATGCCTACGAGGTCCGTGAGACCACGGTCACCGCACGTCCTGTGGCGGGTGTCCGCACCCGCATCCGCCGCGGCAGCTTGGCTACCGAGTTCGTGCGACACCTCGACCTCGTCTATGCCGCAGGCAAGGCGGGCGTCGCTTCCCTGGATGGGCAGAACATCTTCATCTATGGCGCCGCGGCAGGCGACGACGTGGACGTGGCCTTCTGCGTGGGCGCGTCGGCCCCGTTCGTCGCCTCGGGACCCGTTGAACCCCTGTCAACACCAGACGGTGTGGCCGCGGTGACCACGCACATTGGCGAATATCGCCACCTCGGCGACGCGCACGCTGCGATTCACTCCTGGTGTAGGGAGAGGCAGCGCGTCGGCACTGGCGTTTCGTGGGAGGTCTACGGCCACTGGCACCCGGACCCGGCCCTCTGCCGCACGGACGTCTATTACTTGCTGGAAGGCTGAACCGGGCGCGTCAGGAACGGTTCCGCCACGCGTCGCGACGCGCTACCAGCAGGTCGAGCCACGCCGACATCCCCGTCCCACGTCGCGCCGACACCTCGAGGATGGTCATCCCGGGTCGGACCTCGTGGATCGCGCCGTGCGCGGCCGACCGGTCGAACTCGCAGGCCTCGGCGAGGTCGATCTTGGTGATGAGCGCCACGTCGGCCGAGTTGAACATCGTCGGGTACTTCTGCGGCTTGTCCTCACCCTCGGTCACCGAAAGCAACGCGACACGCAACGCCTCGCCGAGGTCGTAACTCGCCGGGCACACGAGGTTCCCCACGTTCTCGATGAACAGGTAGTCCAGGTTCGCGAGGTCCCACGCCCCGACAAACTCGCCGATCACGTCGGCCTCGAGGTGGCAGCGCCCGTGCGTGTTGATCTGCTGCACCGGGACTCCGCTGCGCGCGAGCCGCCGCGCGTCGTTGTCGGTCTCGAGGTCACCCACGAGGGCCGCACAGCGATGCCCCGCCGCGGCGAGTTCTCCCAGCGTGCGTTCCAGCAACTGCGTCTTTCCCGCCCCGGGGCTCGACACCAGGTTGACGACGAACGCCCCCGCCGACTCGAAGCGCGTGCGCAGTCCGCGCGCCAGCTCGTCGTTCTTCTTGAGCACGCCGGCGCGGACTTCCACGATTCGCGTTTGCGTCATGCTGCCGCCTCCTCGATCTCGAGCGCGGCGACCTCGAGTTCCTTCCCCTGGCGGATCTCGCCACACAGCGTGTCGCATGTGGGACACCGCAGGCGTTGCACGCCAGGCAGCTCGACTTCACGCAGGCAGTACGCGCACCACACCACCAGCGGGACGTCGATGATGTCGAGCCGCGAGCCTGCCAGGATCGTATCACGGCTGGCCACCTCGAATGAGGACACGAGGGCCCCGGGTTCGATCCCCGAGAGACGTCCCACGCGCAGCCGGACGGCCACCACGCGCGCAGCGCGTGATTGCGCCGCCGCCATCACGGCCTGTTCCACAATGCCCTGCGCCAGCGACAGCTCGTGCATCGACCTTCGGATGGGAGAGAACGACCGGCAGCACCGGACGCGCGTTCACCGCGCGTCGCTGCTTGCACGGAAGCTAAGCAGTCTGGCCGACCCTGCGGGGGCGAGCCACCGTTCGCCCTCCC
>JAEUJK010000034.1 GCA_016794735.1 Gemmatimonadota bacterium
TGCGGGCGCCTCAGGGCGCGAGCACCTCGGGCATCGTCTCGCTGAGGATGCTTCGGATTGCCTCGCGCACCTCGGGGTCCAATGGATGCGCGAGCGGCGAGCGTGGTTCGGCTCGCAACGCGGCGGCGATGAGGCTGAACACCTCACGCTTCGCCAGCGGCGGCAGGGAGCGAATGCCGTCCGAGTAGATGAGGAAGCTGAGCGGGTACCTGAACAGTCGTCGATGCAGGTCGAAGTCGCGCAGCGAGCGTCCCTGGCTGTCGCGAGGCCCGCGCTTCGCGAAGTCCTGCGCAAACGACGTCGTGCCGCGCAACTCGGACGTCAGCCGGGCCTCGTCGTCGAAGAACATGGCCTGCACCAGCCGCGAGGCGCTGGCCTGCAACGTGGGCGTCATGGGGACGCCTTCGTCCGCGCGCGTCGCATCGCGTGGACCCGTATAGCGACGGTCGGCCTCCGCGGCCGCGCGATGGACCAGGGTGACCAGGTTGTGCACGACCGCCTGGTGCACCAGCACCATCAAGGCCACCAGGTCGCTGTGGGCGCTCAGGTAGACCGAGGTGTCGAAGTAGTCCGTGAGCGCCGACCGGCTGCTCTCTGTCGTGAGGTCGATCTGGGTTCGATACTGCGACTTGTCGACTTCGTGGCTGAGGCGCGTCGATCGCACGTTGCCGGAGTGGCCGCGTGCTCCATGGGCCCCCGTGACATACCACCCGCCGAATCGCTGCGCCACCGGTGTGGCGTCCGTCATCGGCCCGTCCTGCACACCGGTAATAGGGTATCCCAACCGGTCCGCGATCGTGGACAACGTCATGAGGCCCGGCACGCCCTCGGTGACCGCTGACTGGTGGCACATGAGGCACTGCCGCCCCTCGCGCTGGAACCGCGGCGGCTCGTTGGCCACCTGGTTCAGCGTGTAGAAGACCGCGCCGCGCGACGGGTGCATCGACGCGATCTCGAGGAAGTGCCCCTCCTGCACGTAGCCGATGTAGACGTCGTCGCCGAAGTAGAGGGCGCGTGGGGACCACGGGGCGATCTTGTCGGTCTGCAGCGAGGTGCGCGAAAAGACGAGCCCCTGCGACGACACCGGAATGGCCAGGGCCTTGAGCAGCGACGGCAGGAAGCCGAAGAGCGAGTCGTAGGCCAGCGTCACCGTGCCGGAGTCGATCCGCCGCTGCAGGCGTTCGATCGGGTCGCCTTCGTCAGCGGGTGCGCTACGCGGGGTCGCGCCGCCGCCGGGGCGGGCCATCGCCAGCGGAATGGCGACGGCGAGGCTGAACAGGAGCGGTGAGGCGCGGCGGATCTGCATGGTGCAACCGGGGGAACGGGGCTCCACGCAAGCTTTCCGCTGGCTCCACGCGAAAACAAGTCGCGGAAATACCCCTTGACGCCACCGCGATCCCTGGCGCGAAGAACCGCGGCGGGCACTCGCGTCATGCTCGACGCGAGTGCCGCGCGGATGTTACCGGCTCCAGGGCGGGACGACCTTGTTGCTGCGGGCGTACGCAATAGCCTGCCCGAGGTGCTCGTGCAGGTGCGTGACCGTGAGGAGCATCGCGCGCTGACGGCTCCAGTCCTGCCCGAAGAACTTGATCACCTCGGCCGCGTTCGCGTCCGTCGTGAGCGCCATCCCCTGGTGCAGGTGACGGTACGACGCCTCGAGTTCAGCGACGATCTGGTCCTTGGTGAGCTTCCGCTTCTCGTAGGCTGCCACCGTCTTCATGTCGGCGGTGATCCCGCTCGCTTCCGGCGCCGGCTTCCCCATCGCGATCGGGATGAAGTAGTTGTCGCTGGCGACATGCAGGAACACCTCGCCAACCGAACGCGTCCCTTCGCTTGGCCGCCAGTTGTACGCGGCTTCCGGAATGGCCTTCGCCAGGTCGATCATCTT
>JAEUJK010000080.1 GCA_016794735.1 Gemmatimonadota bacterium
GCGGAGCTCGTCAAGCTGCTCGAGAACACCTTCCGTGCGGTGAACATCGGGATGGTGAACGAGATGGCGATCGTGTGCGACAAGCTGGGGGTCAACGTCTGGGAAGTGATCGACGCGGCCGCCACGAAGCCATTCGGCTTCATGAAGTTCACGCCGGGGCCGGGGATCGGCGGGCACTGCATTCCGCTCGACCCGCTCTACCTCGCGTGGAAGATGCGCACGCTGAACTACCGCACGCGCTTCATCGACCTGGCGAGCGACGTCAATTCGGAGATGCCGGAGTACGTCGTGCGGAAGGTGGCGCGGGCGCTCAACGAGGACCGCAAGGCCGTGAACGGGGCGCGGGTCCTCCTGCTGGGCGTCGCGTACAAGAAGGACGTCGACGACATGCGCGAGAGCCCCTCGCTGGAGATCCACCGGCTGCTGGCCGACCGTGGTGCGGTGGTGGAGTACCACGATCCCTGGGTGCCGCGGTTCCGGGAGCACGGGGAGGTGCACGAAGGGGTCGAGCTGACGGCGGACCGCCTCCGCCAGTCGGACGCGGTGGTCGTCGTGACCGACCATTCCAACGTGGATTACCAGTTTGTTGCCGACCACGCGGGCCTGATCGTCGATGCAAGGAATGCCATGGCACGGACTTCGCCCTCCCGGGCGCGGGTCGTGCCGTTGTCGGCCTCCACGGTGGAATAGGCCGACGCCGCGCCTCAATAACTCAACTGACGCGAACTGATGCACATAACGGTGGTGGGAACCGGGTACGTGGGGCTGGTCGTTGGCGCCTGCCTGGCGGAGACCGGCAATGACGTGATTTGCGCGGACGTGGATGAGCGCAAGATCGGGATGTTGCTCCGCAACGAGATCCCGATCTACGAGCCTGGGCTGGAGGCGCTCGTGGAGCGCAACCAGAAGCAGGGCCGGCTGCGCTTCACCACCGACGTGCCCGGCGCGATCAAGCAGGCCGAGGTGATCTTCATCGCGGTGGGGACCCCGCCTGACGAGGACGGCTCCGCGGACCTGCGCCACGTGCTCAACGTGGCCGACAGCATCGGCAAGCACATGGGGCGCGAGGTCGTGGTGGTCACCAAGTCGACGGTGCCGGTCGGGACCGCGGCGAAGGTGCAGGCGGCCGTGGCCGTGCACGCCAAGCTGCCGTTCCACATGTGCTCGAACCCCGAGTTCCTCAAGGAAGGGGCCGCCGTCGACGATTTCCTCAAGCCGGATCGCGTCGTGCTCGGCGTCGATTCCGACCACGCGCGCAGCGTGATGGCCGAGTTGTATGCGCCGTTCGTGCGCACGGGCAAGCCGATCATCTTCATGGACATCGCGTCTGCGGAGATGACCAAGTACGCCGCCAACGCGATGCTCGCGACGCGTATCTCGTTCATGAACGAGATCGCCAACCTCTGCGAGCGCGTCGGCGCCGACGTGGATCTCGTCCGCAAGGGCATCGGCAGCGACAACCGCATTGGTCCGTCGTTCCTCTTCCCGGGCCCGGGGTACGGTGGCTCGTGTTTCCCGAAGGACGTGAAGGCGCTGGTCCGGACGGCGAAGGAGTTCGGGGCCACCTTGTCGGTGCTCGACGCCGTCGAGGACGCCAACGAGCGACAGAAGGGGCGTCTCTACGAGAAGCTGGCGAAGGCCTTTGGCGCTCCGCTGCGCGGCGCGCGCGTCGCGGTGTGGGGGCTGGCCTTCAAGCCGAACACGGACGACATGCGTGAGGCGCCGGCGCTGGTCCTCATCGAGCAGCTGCTCGCCGAGGGCGCAACGGTGGCGGTGCACGATCCGGCGGCCATGCACGAAGCGAAGCACAAGCTCGGCGATCGCGTGACTTACGCCGAGTCGAACTATGCCGCGCTCGACGGGGCGGACGCGCTGGTGATCGTGACCGACTGGAATGAGTACCGGCACCCGGACTTCCAGCGGATCAAGACCACGCTGAAGCGCCCGATCGTGATCGACGGCCGCAACCTGTACGGGGCGGCGAAGATGCGCGGGCTGGGCTTCACGTACGACTCGATCGGTCGGGGACGCGCATGAGGATCCTGATCACCGGCGCGGCGGGTTTCCTCGGCTCGCACCTGTGCGATCGGTTCCTGGCCGAGGGGCACACGGTGATCGGGCTGGACAACTTCATCACCGGGAACCCGGACAACATCGCGCACCTGACGGGGCACGAGCGCTTCTCGTTCGTGCGCCACAACATCTCGAACTACACGTACATTGCGGGTGAGCTGGACGGCATCCTGCACTTTGCCTCGCCGGCCTCGCCGATCGACTACCTCGAGCACCCGATTGCCACGTTGAAGGTGGGATCGCTCGGGACGCACAACGCGCTCGGCCTGGCGAAGGCGAAGGGGGCCCGGTTCTTCCTGGCGTCGACGTCCGAGGTGTACGGGGACCCGCTCGTCCACCCGCAGACCGAGTCGTACTGGGGCAACGTGAACCCGATCGGGCCGCGGGGCGTGTACGACGAGGCCAAGCGGTTCGCCGAGGCGATGACGATGGCCTACCATCGGGCGCACGGCGTGGACACGCGGATCATCCGCATCTTCAACACGTACGGCCCGCGCATGCGCCCCAACGACGGGCGCGTGGTGTCCAACTTCATCGTGCAGGCGCTCAAGGGTGAGCCGCTGACGATGTACGGCGACGGGAACCAGACCCGCTCGTTCTGCTACGTCGAGGACGAGGTGGACGGGATCTACCGCCTGTTCATGCACGGCGACGCGCAGCCGACCAACATCGGCAACCCGAACGAGTTCACGGTCCGCCAGCTGGCCGAGATCGTCCTCGAGATCACCGGGTCGCGCAGCCAGATCGTCTCGCGCCCGTTGCCGGAAGACGATCCCAAGGTGCGCCAGCCGGACATCTCGCGCGCCCGCCGCATGCTCGGGTGGGAACCCAAGATCGACCTCCGCGAGGGGGTGCGTCGCACCGTGGAGCACTTCCGCAGCGTCGTGCGCTGACGCTGCCGATGGCGGACTCCGCGCGAAGGCCCGCGCGGAGCAGCCCGACGGTTGACAGGTGTCGCCCGTCGGGCCAGCGTAGGGGATTCCCACACGGACTTCTCCGGGGGCCGATGGTCCGACATTCCGCTGCTGCCTTGCTTCTCCTTGGCCTCGCGTCCCACGACGCGTTGGGCCAGCAACCCCTGGCCCCCTGGCGTGAGCGCGGCCAGACGATCACCCCGGTCTACGAGGGGTGGTATCGCAACCCGGACGGCACATACAGCCTGTCTTTCGGCTACTTCAACCGCAACGGCGCCGAGGACGTCGAAGTCGCGTTAGGTGCGGCGAACTTCATCCGGCCGGCCGCGTTCGATGGCGCGCAGCCCACGATGTTCAAGCCGCGCCGCCATTGGGGCGTGTTTGCGGTGAAGGTCCCGGCCGACTTCGGCACCAAGCGCATCACCTGGACCCTCGTGTTCCGCGGTGACTCGGTGACGATCCCCGCGTCGCTCGCGCAGAACTGGGAGATCGATGCGCTGCAGGGGGAAGCCGGCTCCGGCAACACCCCACCGCGCCTGCGATTTGCCCCGGGAGATCCCGAGGGGGCAGGCCCGGCCGGGGCGATGGGGGCGCCGCGCACCGCAACGGTCGGCGCTCCGATGGCACTCGATGTGTGGGCCGCGGACGACGGCGCCGCGCGACCCACGGCTGGTGGCGCTGGCCGCGCCGGTGTGCCGGTGACGTTGACCTGGTTCAAGCACCAGGGCCCGGGGAAGGTGACGTTCGCGCCCGAGTCGCCGAAGCCCGCGGCCGACGGCAAGGCCACGACCTCGGTGACGTTCAGTGCGCCGGGGACCTACCTGCTGCGGGTGCGCGCCAACGACGCCTCCGGGGTCGCGAGCGCGGGGCACGCGCAATGTTGCTGGTCGAACGGGTTCGTGAAGGTCGTGGTCAAGTAGGCAGCGGCACGCGCTCGCCAGCAGTTATCCGCACTTAGTCCAGGAGAATCCCATGCTGCGTCCCACGTGGTCACGACTCATGCTTGGCGCCGGGGTGGTCGGCCTTGCCGGTGCTGCCGCGCTGCGGGGTGGCGATCGCGAGCCGCCGCGTCACGAGGCCGTCACCTACAGCCGGGATGTCGCGCCCATCGTGCGCGCCAAGTGCGAGGAGTGCCATCGCCCCGGCTCGATCGCCCCGATGTCGCTGACCTCGTACGACGAGGTGCGCAAGGTCGCGCGCCAGGTGAAGGCCAAGGTCCAGTCGCGGACGATGCCGCCGTGGCACATGGACAAGACGGTGGGGATCCAGTCGTTCAAGAACGACCGCTCGCTCACCGACGCCGAGATCAAGACGATCTCGGACTGGGTGGATGGTGGGATGGCTGCTGGTGACCCGAAGGAGCTTCCGGGCCCCGCCACCTGGCCGGACCCCACCAAGTGGCAGCTCGCGCGGGACATGAAGGGTGAGCCGGACCTCGTCATCAAGTCGAAGCCGTACTCGCTGGGGGCGCGCGGGCAGGACAAGTGGTGGCGCCCGGTGGTGGATGTCCCGATCACCGAACCGCGCTGGGTGCGCGCGATCGAGGTGAAGCCGTCGTTCCCGATGGGACGTCGCGTGGTGCACCACGTCCTCACGACGCTCGAGCAGCCGGAGCAGGGGATCACGGGACTCGCCGCCACGGCGGCGCACGCGGAGCATGGTGGCCCGATGAGCGCCGGCCTGTTCATGGAATGGGCGTTAGGCAAGGTGGGCGAGGTGTTCAACCCGGACGCCGGCAAGCTGATGCTCCCCGGCTCGAAGATCCGCTGGGAAGTGCACTACTACGCGGTGGGCCAGGAAGTCCCCAACGATGAAGTGGAGCTGGGGATCTGGTTCTACCCGAAGGGCTTCACGCCGAAGTACCGCACGATCCTGAACTTCTGGAACGTGGCCGCGGGCTCGGAGCTGGATATCCCGCCCGGCCAGAAGACGATGACGCAGAACTTCGTCGTCCTGCGCGCGCCCGCCCGCCTGGAGAACTTCCAGCCCCACATGCACATGCGGGGGAAGGCGATGATGATGGAGGCCGTGTACCCGGATGGGCGTCGCGAGGTGCTGAGTCACGTGAACAACTTCCAGTGGAACTGGCACGTGAACTACATCTACAGCGACAACGTCGCCCCGGTGCTGCCGAAGGGCACGACGCTGGTCTTCACCGCCTGGCACGACAACACCTCGCAGAACCCGAACAACCCCGATCCCGAACAGTGGGTGGGTTGGGGCGACCGCACGGTCGACGAGATGGCGCACGCGTGGGTGGACGTGACCTACCTGGAGCAGGCCGACTACGACCGGATCGTCGCCGAGCGCAAGAAGACTCGCGCCGCGGCAACTTCGTCGCCGCCGTGAGGGTAGGACTGGGGCAGGGCGTGTGACGCGCCGATCAGGGGAACCATCGGCGCGTCGTGTCAGCCCCGTAACCTCACCACACACGCTCATGCGCCTGTTGTCGTCTGTGCTCGTCTGTGCCCTCGTTGCCTGCGGTGGAAACCGGTCAGCGACGGGACTGCCCGACCTCACGGAGTTCACCCTCGTGCAGGCGGCCGATTCCGTGCCGCTGGCGTATGGCAAGGTCGTGAAGGTCGGCGAGGTCTTCCTGCAGCTCGGCGAGGTCGCTGATTCGCGCTGCCCTGCCGGTGTGCAGTGTGTCTGGGCCGGCGACGGCGTCGCGACGATTGCCGTGCATCCGCCGTGTTACCAGGCGGGATGCAAGGCGGCATCGGCGGTGCTCGTGCTGCATACCTACCTCGAGCCGAAGGCCGGGGTGGGTTGGGGGCACCGGGTCGAGCTCGTCGGATTGCGGCCGGGTCCGGTCGCGGGCCAGCAGATCGACCAGACCAAGTACGTGGCCTGGGTCCGGGTCTCCCGAGCGAGCTGACCGGCGGTCAGGTCACCGGAAAGCCGCCGACGGTCGGCAGGCGTGGGCTCGCCGACGGGCACATCACCACCAGCAGGATGCGCCCGTCGCGCCGCAGTCCCATCAGGATGCCGCGCCAGGCCGTCGCCACGAAGAGGCTCGCGTTGGGGCGCCAGGGGCCGTCGCTGTCGGTGGTGAGCGCCGGCGTCCCGAAACGCGCGACGACGCTGTCCCGCAGGCGTTCGAAGGTCGACGCCACCGACGGGTGTGGATCCACGCTGATCGTGACGCGCGTCAGCCCCGAGTCCCCGAACGAGGCGAACACGAGGGCGGGGGTGCCGGCCACGACGCCCCGGAAGGCATAGTCCCCGTCGTCGTCCACGGTGAGGAACTCCAGGCCGGCGCGTCGCGCCGTGGCCACCACCGAGTCCGAGGAGGCGCCCCAGGACGCCTCCGGGAACGGCATCGGCGCGGGGTGGCGGGGCTGCGCCCCGGCGGCTGCCGCCGCGAGGAGCATAGCGGCCGTGGTGCGGCCGCAGGCTCGGGAAAACCGATGCGAGGAAGGCATGGGCGACGCTCCGTGTCGCTGATGGTCAGGTCCCCGTCCGTGGGGAAGTACCGGCCTCTGATTGAGCGTATCGTCGTGGCCGGGGCCGGACTTGAGCCCCGAAGCGTTGCCATCGGGGTGCAGGCACCGATTAGCTTTCGCGGCTACGCGGCAACCCTCCCTCGCGGATCGGGGACCGATCCACGACGCCATGGGTACCTCATTTCCTGATGTCCGATAAGCGCCTGTACCGCCTGAGCTTGTTCCTCGTCCTCGTCGCCCTCTCCGGGGCGTGCGGCCGCGGCTTCAAGCTGTCCCGGTTCGGGTCCAACGAGGCCCTGTTCAGCGGCGGCCTCTCGGAGTTCAATCGCCGGAAGTGGGACAACGCCGTCTCGGCGTTCGAGAAGCTGACGTTCGACCTCCCGGCCCGCGACACCTTGCTGCCCCTGGCGCACTGGTACCTCGCGAAGGCCTATGCCGGGCGACGCGACCACATCCTCGCGGCGCAGGCCTACAATCGACTTGCAGAATCCTTTGCCACGGACTCCCTCGCGGACAACGCGATGTACGAGGCCGCGCGGCAATTCCAGCTCCTCTGGCGCCGTCCCACCCTCGACGCCAACTATGGCGAGCAGGCGGTGTCGGCGTACCAGACCATGCTCGGGCTCTATCCCGACTCCGAGCTGAAGGACCAGGCGGAAAAGCAGATGGCCACGCTCCAGGAGTGGTTTGCCTCCAAGGACTACGAGAGCGGGCTGTACTACTTCCGGCGGAAGGCATTCGACTCCGCCATCATTTATTTCAAAGACGTCGTCAAGAACCACCCGCAAACGGCCAAGTCGCGTGAGGCGCTCCTGCGTCTCGCCGAAGCGTATGGAGCGAACCAATATCGCGAGGACCGGACCGAGGTCTGCGCGACGCTCCATGAACGGTACCCTTCGGACAAGGAGGTCGCCCTGATCTGTGGCGCCCCACCGAAGGACATACCGGCGACCAAGCCCGCCACGGATACGACGTCGCTGCCCGAGACGCACTGACGTGCGCCGGGGTTATTTCGGCGGGACGTTCGATCCCCCGCATGTCGGCCACCTGCTGGTGGCGTCCGACGCGCATGCGGCATTGCAGCTCGATCGCCTGACCTTCGTGCCCAACGCGAAGCAGCCACTCAAGGCGGACACGGCCACCACGAGCCCGGCGCTGCGGCTCGAGATGGTGCGACGCGCCGTCGAGGGTGATCCGCGTTTCGACGTGGACCCGATCGAGGTCGAGCGCGGCGGGACGAGTTACTCCGTCGACACCCTGGAGCACCTCACCGCACAACATCCGGGGGACGATCACGTCTTCCTGGTTGGGGCCGATGTCGGCCGGTCCTTCGCGCAGTGGCGTGAGCCGGGCCGCATCATGCAGCTCGCCCAGCTCGGCGTCCTCCGTCGGCAGGTGGAGGAAGGCGAGCCGGACGACGCGGAGATCCTCGCGTCGTTCCAGCGCGTAGCGCCGGTCGGCGCCCGCTCGCCCGTCATTGTCCGTACCCGGCGCGTCGATGTGTCGTCCACCGAGGTGCGGGCCCGCGTACGCGCGGGCCAGCCGATCACCGGATTTGTTCCTGACGCAGTTGCCCGGTTCATTGCCGAACACGGGTTGTACCACTCGGCACTCCCATGATGAAAGGTCTTCTCTCCAAGCTCTTCGGCACGCGGCACGAACGCGAACGCCGGCGCGTGCAACCGATCGTTGACGCCATCAACGAGCACTACGCCCGGCTGCAGGGCGTCTCCGAGGAGGAGCTGCGCGGCCAGACGGCGAAGTTCCGCCAGATCCTCGCCGACCGGACCCGCACCCTCGTGGATCGCGTCGAGCAGCTGAAGGAGCTCAAGCGCACCACCAAGGACGCCAGCGAGCGCGAGAAGTACGACAACGAGCTGGGTGGCCTCGATGGACGCGGCGGCGTGGAGAAGGAACTCCGCGACATGATCGCCGAGGTCCTCGACGAGATCCTGCCCGAGGCCTTTGCGACGGCGCGTGAGGCAGCGCGTCGCCTGTGCGGCACGACGGCGATGGTCACCGGCCATCCGCTGCCGTGGGAGATGGTGCACTACGACGTGCAGCTGATGGGTGGCATCCAGCTGCACCTGGGGCGCATCGCCGAAATGGCGACCGGCGAAGGCAAGACGCTGGTCGCGACGTTGCCGATCTACCTCAATGCGCTCGCCGGTCGCGGGGTGCACCTCGTCACGGTCAACTCGTACCTCGCCCGCCGTGACTCCCAGTGGATGGGGCACCTCTACACGTACCTCGGCCTCACCGTCGGGTGTCTCGATGACACCGAGCCGGGGACGCCCGAGCGTCGTGCCGCGTACAACTGCGACATCACGTACGGCACCAACAACGAGTTCGGCTTCGACTACCTGCGCGACAACATGGTGCTGTCGCCCGAGCAGCGGGTGCAGCGCAAGCACTGGTACGCCATCGTCGACGAAGTCGACTCCGTGCTCATCGACGAAGCCCGCACGCCGCTGATCATCTCCGGCCCGGTGGGCAACGAGAACGACGCGGACTTCGCGCAGCACAACAACGCCGTGCTTCGCCTGTTCCGCCGGCAGACAGAGATCGCGAACGAGCTGGTCGGGCAGGGGGAACGCGCCCTGGCCGCGAACGACGAGGCCGCGGGGGCGCTGGCGCTCTTCAAGGCGCAGCTCGGCGATCCCAAGAACAAGCGCCTGATGAAGGCGCTGAACGAAACCGGCGTGAAGCAGCTCGTGCACAAGCAGGAGCTGGACTACCTCGCCGACCGCAAGCTGCCGCCGGCCAAGCAGGCGTTCCGCACCCTCGAGGACGACCTGTTCTTCGTGCTCGACGAGAAGGGCCACTCGGTGCACCTCACGGAGCGCGGCGTCACGGAGTTGAGCCCGTCCGACCACGACCAGTTCGAGTTGCCGGACATCTCGATGTCCGTGCACCAGATCGACCACGACCCGGACCTGTCGGCGGCCGAGAAGCTCGAGGCGCGTCGCGCCGTCGAGGCCGAGTATGCGGTGAAGAGCGAGAAGCTCCACATCATCCACCAGCTGCTCCGCGCCCACGCCCTGTACGAGAAGGACGTCAACTACGTGGTGCAGGATGGCCAGGTCCTCATCGTCGACGAGTTCACCGGCCGCACGATGCCGGGACGCCGCTGGTCGGAGGGATTGCACCAGGCGGTCGAGGCCAAGGAAGGCGTGCAGGTGAAGGGTGAGACGCAGACCCTCGCCACCATCACGATCCAGAACTACTTCCGCATGTACGAGAAGCTCGGTGGCATGACCGGTACCGCCGAGACCGAGGAAACGGAGTTCCACCAGATCTACGGGCTGGAAGTCTCCGTCATCCCGACGAACCGCCCGGTGGTGCGCGACGACCGGCACGACTACGTCTACAAGACGCGCCGAGAGAAGTACAACGCGATCGTCGAGGAGACGCGCCGCCTGCACGAGCTGGGGTACCCCGTGCTCGTCGGTACGGTGTCGGTCGAGGTCTCCGAGACCCTCTCCCGCCTGTTCAAGCGCGGGGGGCTCAACCACAACGTCCTCAACGCCAAGTACCACCAGCGTGAGGCGGAGATCGTGGCTAACGCCGGGCAGCATGGCGCGATCACGATCGCGACGAACATGGCCGGCCGCGGCACGGACATCAAGCTGGGGCAGGGCGTCAAGGACGCGAAGCCGTCGCAGATCGTCGACGTCGACGATCCGGACAAGAAGGTCGATGTCACCGAGTGCGGTGGCTTGCACATCATCGGCTCCGAGCGCCACGAGTCGCGGCGCATCGACCGGCAGCTGCGCGGTCGCGCGGGACGCCAGGGCGACCCGGGGGCGTCCCAGTTCTTCCTCTCGCTGGAAGACGACCTGATGCGCCTCTTCGGGACCGAGCGCATCGCCCGCCTCATGGATCGCATGGGCGCGAAGGAAGGCGAGGTCCTCACGCACGCGCTGATCACCCGCTCGATCGAGCAGGCGCAGAAGCGCGTGGAGCTCCAGAACTTCCAGGCCCGCAAGCGGCTGCTCGAGTACGATGACGTGATGAACCAGCAGCGCGAGGTCATCTACTCGCTGCGTTCGTTCGCACTCGAGGGTGGTGAGGAGCTGCGCGGTGAGGCGCTCAAGATGGTGGAGAAGGCGCTGGAGAAGCGCGTCACCACCGCGCTGGCCGACGCCGAGGACGCCGCGCAGTGGGACCTGGAGCTGCTCCGGCAGGACCTGATGATGCACTACCTGCTCACGGTCCCCGAACTCGAGGTCGTGGATCACCGCCCGACCACGGTCGAGGGGGTCGTCGAGGCCGCGCAGCAGGCGGCGCGTGCCGCGTTCGTCGCGAAGGAAGAGAACCTGAACGCCGTCACCGACGAGCAGGGCCAGGGCTTTGCCCCGCGCCTGCTCTCACTGGTGATGCTCAACGTGCTGGACGAGAAGTGGAAGGACCACCTCTACGACCTCGACCAGCTGCGTGGCGCGATCCACTACCGGTCGTGGGGCCAGAAGGACCCGCTCATCGAGTACAAGCAGGAAGCGTACACGATGTTCGTGGACCTGATGGGAGACATCCACAGCACGTTCACCGAGCGGTTCCTGCGCGCCCAGTTGATGTTCAACCCGCAGGACTTCGCGCCGCCGCCGCAGCCAGCGCCGGAGGACGAAGGGCCACGCCGCCCGACGCGTCGCTACAACGCGTTAGGCATCCTCGAGGACATCGTCGAGGAGCCGGAACAGCCGGAAGCGACGCCCGAGGAGGAGGCCCCAGCCGAGGCCCCGACGAAGACCGTCGCGCGGACCGCCAACCCGACCGTGGTGGGCGCGGGTCGCGCGCGCTCGCTCAGCGACATGGGCGCCGGTGGACCTCCGGGGATCGCGGGTGCACCCGCGGGGCCGGCCGACTTTGCGAATGTGGGCCGCAATGATCCGTGCCCGTGCGGATCGGGGAAGAAGTTCAAGAAGTGCCACGGGGCGTGATGCGCGGCGCCGACGCCCCCAGGGGCGTTGGCGCATCGGTGGTCCCAGTGCAGTGATTCCGGTCCGTCCCGGGCGACGAGGCGCGCGATCTTGCGCGATCCCTTGCCGCCCGACGTGGACCCACAAACACCACTCACCGCTCCCCGAGGGCCCCGGCGACGCCTGGCCTCGATCCGGGAGCTGCCCGCGGCGGAGCGCCCCCGCGAGCGCCTCGCCTCTCACGGGGCCAGCCGCCTCTCCACCATCGAGCTCCTCGCCATCCTGCTGGGTGCCGGGAGCGGCCAGCGCTCCGCGCTGGGGGTGGCGCAGGAGGTCCTGGTGTCGGCCGGTGGCTCCCTGCGACGCATCGCCTCCCAGCCAGTGGCCTCGCTCACCCGGGTTGTCGGGATCGGGACGGCGCGCGCGACGGTGGTTCACGCGGCGCTGGAGCTGGGGCGGCGCATGTTGTCCGAGACCCGGCAGGAGGGCGTGCTGATCCGCGGGGCCCCCGATGTTTTCGCCTTGTATGCCCCGCGGCTGGAGGACCTCCCCGTCGAGGAATTCCACGTGGCGATCCTCGATGCCCAGCACCGCTTCCAGCGGGACATCCTGGTGACCCGCGGCCTGCTCAATACGTCGCTCGTGCACCCTCGCGAGGTGTTCCGGGAGGCGATCGCCGAGCGTGCGGCGTCCGTCATCCTGGTCCACAACCACCCGTCTGGGGATCCGACCCCCAGCCGCGACGATCGTATGGTCACCGACGCCCTGCTCGCGGCCAGCGACGTGATCGGGGTCCCGGTCCACGACCATGTCGTTATCGGGCGGGGGCGCTACGTAAGTTTCGCAGAGCAGGGGTATATGTTGGGTGACCGACGGCCCCTGTGGTGAGGTCCGAGAGATACTGTGACGTCGACACTGCCGCCCCCCCCGCGACCGGCGCTGCCCTGGTGGCCCGCCGGTGAGCCGATTCCAGAACGCCTGGATACGGCGCTGCTGGCGCGCGCCTACGACCTGAGCGTCCGCGCGCACGACGGGCAGTTTCGCAAGAACGGGGACCCGTTCGTCACGCATTGCGTCGAGGTCGCGAAGATCCTCGCGGACCTGCAGCTGGACACGGCCACGGTCGCGAGTGGGTTGATCCACGATGTCATCGAGGACACCGATGTCAC
>JAEUJK010000082.1 GCA_016794735.1 Gemmatimonadota bacterium
CGGTCAAACCGGGGAAAGTTGGACGACGAGATGTGGACGCGCAGCTTGTGGCCGGGGGGCAGGTACCAGCTGGTGGCGTGCAGGTCGACCGGCACGCGGTAGACCTTGCCCGCTTCCATGAAACGCGGCGTGCCGAATCCGTCGCGATAACGCACGCGGGTGATCCCCTCGAGGATGTTCATCACCCGTCCATCGGGAAAGACATCGAGCACCTTCACCGTGACGTCGGTGTCCTTCACATCGGAGGAGAGGAACACCTCGGCGCGCAGCGAGCCCGTGAGCTCCATGCCGGTGGTCAGGGCTTCCGTGGTGTAGACCAGGATGTCCGGGCGCGACTCGAGGTCGGCGTGGTCGAAGGATCCCGGCTGGTCCTTCGGGTTGCCGGTGCAGCAGATCGTGCCGCCACGCGCAGGGACGGGGTTCGCCGGGTCGTACGTGAACGTGTCGACGGGTTCACGGCCCGGCGCACGGGTGGAGAGGCGCCCGTCCCCGCTGCCGGTGTTCGCGCGGCCGGCGGAGTGCAGGTAGAAGCTTGTCTCGCGCGAGCTGCGCGGGGGCCACACCGGCGAGTTCTTCCACACGTTCCGCCCGATGACGTAGTACTGGAACTTCGGCATGTCGAGGATGCCGTTCTGGTCACCCTTGAGCCAGTAGTCGAACCACTTGAGGTACATCTCGGAGAATCGCAGCCGCGCATCGCCGACCATCAACTCACCGACGCGGGTCTGGCTCGTGGCACCTTCCGTTGAGCAGTGGACCGTGGGGGAGATGATGGCGTACTGGTTGTCGCGCGCCCGCGGTGAGATGGCATTCCGGGAGAAGAGGTCGGCCTCCTGCAGGGCTTCCGCCGCCAGGTCGAACCACGAGGAGACGTGAAGCGCCGCGACGCCCACCGAGTCCGTGGGCGTGAGGTACCCCTGCGCGTCCCACCACGGATCGTCCGGCGAGCGCTCGAGGAAGTTGCGCCAATCCCAGCTTGGGCTCCCCGCGCGTTCGGTCATGTCGATCAGCGGGAGCGTCTTGAAGTGTTCGGCAAAGTCGAGCTTCGGCAGCGGTCGCGCACCCTTGTCGGCCGAGGCGAACATCGGCATCCAGCCGAAGTTGATGGACAGCGCGAAGGCGCCACCCTCGACCGAACCCCAGAACTCGCGTCGTCCGGGGACGCGGCCGACGTTGCCGCCCGCGGCCTGCGGAATCGCGGCGATGTGGTTGGGGTGCCGCTGCTGTGCCGCCACGATCTGTCCCTCGCCGAGGTACGAACAGCCCACGGTGCCGATCTTCCCTGTCGACCAGGGTTGGGCGGCGAGCCAGTTGAACATGTCCGTCCAATCGGTGACGTCGCCCTCGTAGATCTTGAACAGTCCTTCGGACCCGAACTTGCCGCGCACGTCCTGCACGGCCACGGCGTACCCGTGTCCGGCGAAGAAGCGCGCCGGGTTCACCGCGCCGCCGTAGGCATTCTTGTTGTAGGGCAGGCGAATCAGCACCGTGGGCAACGCCCCGGAGAGTCCGCGCGGGCGGTACAGGTCGGTGGCCAGGCGCACCCCATCGCGCATCGGGACCATCACGTCCTTCTCGACGTCCACCTCGTACCGGGCTGCGGGCCTTGGGAACGGCGGATCTCCCGCGGGTGCCTGGGCCTGGAGGCCGAGGGGGACGAGGATCGAAGCGAGCAGGAGGCGGGACAACGACGCGGCCATTGGAGCGTGGGGATGGAAGTGGCGTGCGTTGGCGACCGCGGCGCGTTCAGTGCAGCGGCTGGCCGAAGCCGAGGACGTATCCGCTGGTGTCGCGTATCGCAAACTCGCGGATATGATACGCTGCCTGATCGGCGGGAGGATAGGCGACGCGCGCGCCGCGGTCCTGCAGCTCGGAGAACAGGCCATCGGCATCGTCGACCCAGAAGAAGACGTCCCACGCTCCGCCCTGGCCTTCGTTCGGGCGGATGAGTTCCGGTTGCGGGACGCGCCGCAGCATCACCGAGCAGCCATCGCGTGAGACGATCGCGAACTCGGCGGGCTCGCCGGCGATGTAGTCGATGGTGAAGCCGAACGCGTTCTCGTACTCCTGGGCGGCGGCCGCAACGTCGGCGACCGGGAAGTAGGGGGCGGAGGATCGGATGACGGCCATGCGGGAGGGGGCGGGTCGTTGCGGGCAACCTCGCAGGAGCGCAGCGGGTGCCACCAGCGCGCGGGGTCCGACGGCGCGCGCGGCGGGGCGAGTCGCGATCCGGTGACGGGCAGCAGCGGTGGCGGTCCCGCCTTGTCCGTGCGCGTGGGGCTCGTCACGTTGTGCGCATGGATGTCAGCACCGAGCGCCTGACCATCGGGTCCCACGCCCTCGAGGTCGCGCGCATCGCGCCGATCGATGCCTCACGACCAACCCTCGTGCTCCTGCACGAGGCGTTAGGCTGCGTGCGGCGTTGGAAGGAGTGGCCCGAGCAACTCGCCGCCGCCACGGGGTGTGGGGTGCTCGCGTATTCCCGCCCGGGGCACGGTGGGTCGTCGCGGCAGCCGGGTCAGCGTCCGCATGACTACCTGCATCGCGAGGCGCTGGAAGTGCTGCCGGAGGTGCTGCGCCAGGAGCGGGTGGACTCGCTGCTCCTCGTCGGTCACAGTGACGGCGCGTCGATCGCCACGATCTACGCGGGGGCCGCCGGCGACGACCGGCTGTGCGGTGTCGTGCAGCTGGCACCGCACTTCATCGTCGAGCCCGAGGCCCTGGTCGGGATCCGCGCGATCCGCGAGGCGTGGTCCACCACCAACCTGCGCAAGCGGCTGCGCAAGTATCACGGGCCCAATACGGACGACCTCTTTCGCCAGTGGACGGAGACGTGGCTCGATCCGGCCTTTGGCGCCTGGTCGATCAGCGACCTGCTGCCACGGATCACCGTCCCGATGTTGCTGGTGCAGGGCGATACGGACGAGTACGGGACCCTCGCGCACTTCGACCTCGCGACGCAACGCGTGAGCGCTCCCCTCGAGACCGTCCTGCTGCGCGACGTTGGTCACTCGCCGCACCTCGATGCCGCGGAGGAGACCACGCGGCTCGTCGCGGCATTCGTCGACCGCGTCACGGGGGCGCGCAGCCCCGGCGCGCTTACGACGTGACGATGTGACGGGCGAACGACGGCAGGCGCCCGCGATGGAAGACGTGCAGGAGGTCGTTGCCGCCGCCGTACGTCAGCCCCGCCGCTGCCCCCGCCGCCCTGAGCGCCGCACGCGAGTACAGCGACACATGGCCGTTGCGCGGGGCGGCGTACCACCACGCCAGCCGCATGTCGTCGATGTCGGGTGGCTGCACGAGCGTTGAGCAGAAGAGCATCCCGTCGGGAGCCAGGAGGGACGCCATGTCGGCCAGCGTCTCGCGCGGCGTGGTCGTGTGTTCGAGGACCTCGAACGCCGTGACCAGGTCGAACAGCCCTGCGGGTCGCTCGGAGCCGGCGTAGAACGGGTCGTACGTGGTGGCGGTGAAGCCGAGGTTGCGGAGCTGTTCCG
>JAEUJK010000120.1 GCA_016794735.1 Gemmatimonadota bacterium
CCCTTGGGCGGGAGCGAGTCGGGACGCGCACGCCCGAGGCAGGCGCAGTCCACGACCCACACGTTGCCGTCGTCGTCCACGTCGATCCCGTGCGGGAAGATGAACATCCCCTTCCCGAACGAGCGGACGAGCTTGCCGTCGCGATCGAACTTGAGGATCGGGTCGAGGTCGGAATCGGCGCACGAGTTCTGTCCGCAGCGCTCGAACACCCAGATGCTCTTGCCGTCCTTGTCGATTTCCACCGCGGAGGTCGAGCCCCACGTGCGACCCGCCGGCATCTTCGCCCATCCCTCGACGGTCTGGTACGGATTCGGGGCGTCGTTGATGGGTGCGACCTGGGCCGCGAGGGGTGCCGTGGCGGCAATCAGGAGTCCGAGGGCGTAGCGCGACATGGTCGGAACGAGTGAGGGACGGATGACGGCAACCACATGGCCGGCGGGCCATACACCGTCCGATCACGCGGTGATCCGACGGCGAGCGGATCAAGATAGGGCTGGGAACGCCAAAGGCGAGCAGTCGCCGCCAGGTGGACTCACGGACGCGCTTGCGTGCCCTCCCCTCGCCTTTCATTTCTCCGCCATGCCCACACCACGCCGCGCTACCGCAGCACTCGCGCTCGCCGCCCTCGTCGTCGCCTGCGCATCGGGGGAAGCGCCGCCCGATCGCATCTACGTGAACGGCCTGATCTGGACAGGGGATTCCACCCTGCCGGCTGCCACGGCCCTGGCCGTCCGCGGAGACCGCATCGTCGCAGTGGGCACCGACTCCGCGATCCGTGGCCTCGCTGGCCCGTCGACGCCATCGGAAGACCTTGGCGGCCGGCGGGTCGTGCCCGGATTCCATGATGCGCACTGGCATCTCCCCACACGCCGCAGTGCGGACCTCGTCGGCGCGCGCGACACCACCGAGATCCTGCAGCGCCTCACCGCCTTTGCCGCCACGTTGCCCGACAGCGCGTGGATCACGGGACGCGGGTGGACCCCGGACATCTTCCCGTCGAACACCCCGCACCGCCGCTACCTCGACGCCGCCTTCCCCGACCGGGCCGTGCTCCTCACCGATCGCGACGGCCACCAGGCGCTCGCCAACCAGCGGGCCCTGTCGCTGGCCGGCATCGGCGCCGAGACCCCCGAGCCCGCCGGCGGCGCGATCATCCGCGATCCCAACGGCGCCCCTACCGGCCTGTTGCAGGAATCGGCGATGGGGCTCGCCCGTCGCCACCTGCCCGAGCCCACCGCCGACGAGGTGTACGTCGCCCTGCGCGAGCAGATGCATCGTGCCGCCGCCCTCGGCCTCACCGCCCTGCAACTCGCCAACGGCCTCGGCCCCGCCGAGACCGCCGCGTTCGAGCGCGCACGCACCGAGGACTCGCTCCTTGTGCGGTTCCGCGTGGCCGTCCCGTTCAGCAAGCAGGCGAGTGACTCCGCGTTAGGCACCTACGTCGCGCTCACCCGGCGCTGGGCCGGGCCCACGCTGCGCGCCGGGATCGCCAAGGGCATGCTCGACGGCACCGTCGACGCGGCGACCGCCGCCATGCGTGCCCCGTACGCCCGGGGTGGCGGCCAGGGGATCCCGATGTGGACCGACGACGAACTCACCGCAGCCCTCACCCGCTACGACAGCGCCGGGCTGCAGGTGGAACTCCACGCCATCGGGGACCGGGCCATCCGCATGGCCCTCGACGGCTACGAACGCCTTGCGAAGGCCCGCGGGCCGCGCGATCGCCGGCCGCGCATCGAACACCTCGAGGTCCCCGACCCGGCCGATATCCCGCGCTTCGCATCACTAGGTGTCATCGCCAGCACCCAGGCCATCTTTGCCGGCCCCGACAAGACGACGCTCGAGAACTACGTCCCCATGCTCGGCGACGCACGCAGCGCGTGGGCCATGCCCTTCAAGGCGCTGGACGACGCCGGCGCCCGCCAGGCCTTTGGCAGCGACTATCCCGTCTTCCCGATGGACCCGCTCCTCGGGATCTACATCGCCGTGACCCGCACGATGCCGGACGGCACCCCCAGGGGAGGCTGGCACCCCCAGCACCGGATCAGCGTGCCCGCGGCCCTCGCACACTACACCGCCGATGCCGCCTACGCCGCCTACCGCGAAGGCGACCTCGGCCTGCTCCGCACCGGCATGCTC
>JAEUJK010000144.1 GCA_016794735.1 Gemmatimonadota bacterium
TGAGTTGATCGCCGAACACGGGGTGGACACGGTGGTCCACCTTGCCGCCGTGGTCAATCCGCCGTCGGGGATGACGCGCAACCAGCAGTACGCCATCGACGTCGACGGCACGCACAACGTGCTCGAGGCGTGTGTGGAGCACGGGGTGCGCCAGCTCGTCGTGCTCTCCAGCGCGGCTGCCTACGGATTCCATGCCGGGCTGCCGCCCCTGCTCGACGAGACGGCGCCCCTCCGCGGCAACGAGGAGTTTCCCTATGCGCGGCACAAGCGGCTCGTCGAGGAACTCCTCGCCCGGTATCGGCAGCAACACCCGGAACTGCGGCAGGTGATCTTCCGGCCCGCCACGATCCTGGGGGAGGAGACCCAGAACAATGTGACCGCCATCTTCGATCGGCGCGTGCTGTTCCGCCTGGTCGACGGGGAGGATCGCTTCGGCTTCATCTGGGATGCCGACGTCGTTGCGTGCATCACCAAGGCCATCCACGAGGAGCGCGAGGGGATCTGGAACCTCGCTGCGGATGGATTCCTCGACCTTGGCGAGATCGGCGCACTTACGGGTGCCACGGTCTTGCACGTATCCGCGTCGACGCTGGCGACCGTGTTGCGCGTGGGGCGCTGGCTCGGCTTCACCGAACACGGGCCGGAACAGGTGCCCTACCTTCGCCACCGGCCGGTCCTCTCGAACCGCCGGCTGAAGGAGGAGTTCGGCTTTTCCCCGACACGCACCTCGCGCGAGGTGTTCGAGGGGTGGTGGCGCGCCCAACGCGCGCGACGTACGATCCGCCCGTCGCCCACCACCACCTGAGCCATGCAAGACCGTCGTCGCTTCATGCAGCAGCTGTCGGCCCTCGGGCTCGGGGCCATCGCCACGGGACGGATTGCCCCGCGGTGGCGCACGATGGCGGATCCGTTCACGTTAGGCATCGCGAGTGGCGACCCGTGGCCGGACGGTTTCGTGTTGTGGACCCGCCTCGCGCCGGACCCGCTGAACGGCGGGGGGATGGGCACGGACGACGTGGCCGTGCGGTGGGAGGTAGCGGCCGATGACCAGATGCGGCGCATCGTGCGCAGCGGGACGACGGTCGCCCCCGCGGAGTTCGCGCACGCGGTCCACGTCACCTTGCGCGGCCTCGCGCCCGATCGCTGGTACTGGTATCGCTTTCACGTCGGTGACGCGACGAGTGCGGTGGGGCGCACCCGCACGATGCCGTTGGCCGGGACCATGCCCAACCGGATGCGGCTGGTCGTGGCCTCGTGCCAGCACTACGAAGCCGGCTTCTACGCCGCGCATGCGCACCTGGCCCGCGAGGACGCGGACCTTTGTGCCTTCCTCGGCGACTACATCTACGAGAGCCATTTCGCGCGCCCCGTGCGCAGTCACGAAGCCGGTGAGCCCACGACGCTCGACGCGTACCGCAACCGGTACGCGCGCTACAAGACCGACCCGCAACTGCAGGACGCGCACGCGGCGATGCCGTGGGTGGTGACCTGGGACGACCATGAGGTCGACAACAACTACGCCGGGCTCGTCTCGGAGCGCGAGGATCCGGAGGCCGCGTTCCGCCTGCGGCGCGCGGCGGCGTATCGCGCGTACTACGAACACATGCCGCTCCGGCGCACCAGCATCCCGGCCGGGCCGGACATGCTTCTCTACCGCTCGTTGGCGTTTGGCCGGCTGGCGCGCCTTCATGTGCTCGACGGGCGGCAGTACCGCTCCGACCAGAGCTGCGGGGACCGGCCGAAGCCTCCGTGTGAGGCGTGGGATCGCGAGGATCGCACGATGCTCGGCACCACGCAGGAACGGTGGCTGGGGCAGGGCCTCGTGCGCCCCGGTGCCACGTGGCAGGTGTTGGCGCAGCAGGTGATGCTCATGCCGCTCGATCTCGACGCGGGCCCGGGTGAGCGGTACAACATGGACAGCTGGAGCGGGTATCCGGCCGCACGCCGTCGGCTGACCTCGCTGGTGGCCGAGCGCCGTGTGCCTAACGTGGTGACGCTCACGGGGGACGTGCACGCGAACTACGCGGGCGAGGTGCCGCTGGATGCGCGCCGCCCCGAGGACACGAAGGTGGCCGTGGAATACGTGGGGACGTCGATCTCGTCGGAAGGCGACGGGATGGATGCCTTCCCGCAGGTGCAGGCGGTTCGCGGATCCACGCCGTGGCTCAAGTTCCACAACGCGCGACGCGGGTACATCCGGTGCGATGTGACGGCGGCGGGGTGGCGAAGTGACTACCGCATTGTCCCGTCGATCCAGAGTGCGGCGGCTCCGGTGACCACCGTTGCGTCGTTTGTCACGCCGGCGGGCCGCAGCGTGATCGAGCCGGCCTGACGGCCTACCAGCGCGCGACGATCGGGGCGATCAGCACGGCGAGCACCGCCCCGACCACGACCATCGAGAAACCCCACGCCATCAACTGGCGAAAGAGGACGCGTGCCTCGACCTGGTCGTCGACCGCGGCCACGCAGAGCGCTCCAAGCGTGGACAGCGGGGTCACGTCCACCAGCGCCGACCCGATGTTGATCGACAGCGCGACCGCGAGTGGGTCACCGCCGCCCACCTGGGTCACGAGGCCGGGCACCGTGGGAAGGAAGGTCGGCATCACCACGCCGGAGGTGCTGCTCCACGTCGAGATGAGTCCGGTGACGAAGGCAATCACGCCGTTGAGCGACGCCGGCGAGGCGAGCCGCGCCAGCAACCCGGTGAACAGGTCCATGCCGCCGGTCTTCTCGAGCAGCGCGATCAATACGGAAACGCCGCAGACCATCATGATGACGCCGAGCGGGACCCGGCGGACCGCAGCGCCCTCGTCTGCCGTACGAAGGAGCAGGAGGGCGGTGGCGGCAGCGAAGGCTGACAATCCCAGCGCCAGCTTGAAGCCAACCACGCCGATGATCCACGCGGCGATGACCGCCATGGTGAGGCGCTGCGACCCGGTGAAGGTGGCGCCGTCGTCAGGGGCCGCAGGGCCGGCCGGGGCCGCGGCATGCGATCGTCCAAAGAGCAGCAGCGCCGCCGCGGCGACGATGGCGCTTGCGAGCAGGTTGGCGAGCCACACCTTCCCACCGACGTCGACGAGCCCCGCCTTGGCCATCCCGGCGTTGGCAATCGCGCCGATCGAGGAGACCGGGGACAGGTTGCCGGCGTTGGCACCGTTGGCCACCATGAGCGACATCAGGAAGGGCGACACCCCCACGCGGCGGGCGATCACCATGCCTAACGGGATGAGCAGGGCCACCGTCGAGATGGAACCGGGGCCCACCGACGACAGGGCGGTGGCGAGCAGGAAGACGAGTGGGGGCACCAGGCGGCGGCTGCCGCGCACCAGCCCGACGCTGCGGTGGGCCAGCTGGCCGAGGGTGCCGTTGGCCTCGGCGATGCCGAAGAGCAGGGTGACCCCGATGAGCGTGAGGAAGAGCGAGACAGGAAAGCCGGCCATGATCGCGTCGGGTTTCATGGCGGCAGGGCCGGCCCCGATCACCCAGGCGGCCGTGATCGCCACCCACCCCACGTTGATGCGCGAGGTCATGGAGAGCAGCAGCGCGAGGCACAGGGCGGCCAGTGCGAGGACGGCAGGACTCATGACCAGGGCGGCAGGAGGTGTTTCTGGACCTTGCCTAACGCGGTCCGGGGGAGCGTGGCCACGGGCACGACCGCACGCGGGACCTTGAACGACGCGAGTTGCGAGCGGCAGGCGGCCAGGAGGGCCTCGGGGTCGGCGGTCCCGACGACATATGCGACGGGCAACTCCCCACGCGCGGCGTCGGGCACGCCGACGACGGCCGCCTCCTGCACCCCCGGAAGGTCGAGCAACAACTCCTCGATCTCGCGCGGGTAGATGTTGAACCCACCGGAGATGATGAGGTCGGACATTCGCCCGTGCAGCGAGAAGTACCCGTCCGCGGATCGCGAACCAAGGTCGCCCGTTCGGAACCAGCCCTGGCTCCACGCCCGTGCGGTGGCCTCGGGGTTGTCCCAATAGCCGGCGCAGACGTTGGGTCCGCGCACCCAGACCTCCGCGACTTCATTGTCGGCGACATCGGTGCCGTTCGCATCCACCAGCCGGACCGACACCCCGGGGAACGGCACGCCAACGGAACCCGGCCGTCGTTCGCCATGGTACGGGTTGCCGATGTTCATGAGCGTCTCGCTCATTCCGTACCGCTCCAGGATCACATGCCCGAAGCGTTCCTCGAACGCGGTCATCACCGGGGCCGGCAATGGCGCCGAGCCACAGACAAACAGGCGCATGCCGGCGCCGATCTCCCGGGCCACGTCGGGCGGGAGCTGGAGCAGGCGGTGGTACATCGTCGGCACGCCAAAGAAGACCGTGGGTCGGTGCGCCTGGAACCATCCCGCCACCTGGTCCGCCTGGAATCGCTCGGTGAGGATCATCCGGCACCCGCTGGCGAGCCATGAAACCACGCCGTTGGCGAGGCCGTGCACGTGGAACAGGGGGAGGGTAGCGAGGTAGCGGTCGCTGGCCTCGAACCGCCAGGCCGCCAGGAGGGCGGTGGCGTTCGCGAGGAAGTTGTTGTGGGTGAGCACCGCGCCCTTGCTCTTGCCGGTCGTTCCCGACGTGTAGACGAGGGCCGCGGGGGTGTCGCCATCGAGCGACTCGCGTCCGTCCCACGTGGCGTCGCCCGTGAGCGCATCGACGGGCCACACCGGAGCCCCGCTGGCCGGGAGTTCGGTCGCGCCATCGACGACGATGGCTGCCGGCCGCGCATCCGCGAGGATGTGTGTGAGCTCGCGCTCGCGATACAGGATGTTGATGGGAACCACGATGATCCCCATCCGCGTGCACGCGAGGAAGAGCGTGAGATACTCGTAGCGGTTCGGGAGGTACACCGCGAGGCGGTCGCCCCGTGTCACGCCGCGCGCCCGGAGGGCCTGGGCGGTGCGGGCCGCATCGGCCTCGAGGGCGCCGAAGGTCCGATGGCGGGTTCCCTGGGCCTCGATCACGTCGACCGCGGGTGCGTCCGGCCGCCCGCGCAGGTTGGCGTCGAAGAGGTGATGGAGGTGCATGGCGCGGGCAATTGAACCCGGCGTGGGCGGGCGCGCCAGTGAATGCCGCGCCGTTTGCCTGTGGTGCAGGTCGGGTCCATATTCGCGCGCGATGCGCCGCCTCCTTCTTGCCGTCCTCTGCGTGGGTGCACCGCGCGTGGGGCTCGCGCAGGAGCGCGGCGATGCGCCCCTGACGATCGTCGCGCCGGCCGCGCCGGGCGGGGGGTGGGACCAGCTCGCGCGTGCGATGCAGCACACGTTGGAGACGGAAGGGATCGCCCGCCCGGTGCTGGTGGAGAACATCCCCGGCGCGGCGGGTACGATCGGCCTCGCACGGTTCGTCTCCGGGCGCGCCGGCGATCCACGGTCCCTCCTGGTCACCGGGCTCGTGATGGTGGGCGGCATCGCGCAGAATGCGACCCCGGTGCGGCTGGAGGCGGCAACGCCGGTGGCCCGGCTCGTGGGAGAATACGAGGCCATCGCCGTTGCGGCGGCGTCCCCGCTAAAGTCGTTAGGCGACCTCCTGCAACTGCTCGAGCGGGATGTCGGGGCGGTGTCCTGGGGCGGGGGATCGGCCGGCGGGACGGACCAGATGCTGGTGGACCTCGTGGCGCAGGCCCGGGGGCTCGATGCACGGCGCACGAGCTACGTGGCGTTCGCTGGTGGCGGGGAGGCCCGTGGGGCCTTGTTAGGCGGACAGGTGACGGCGGGCGTCTCCGGGGTCGGGGAACTCGCCGAGCTCGCCGCCCGCGGGCTCGTGCGAATCCTCGCGGTCTCGGCGCCGGCGCGACTGCCGGGCATCGATGCCCCCACGCTGCGGGAGTCCGGCGTCGACGTCGTACTCGTGAACTGGCGCGGCGTGATGGCCCCGCCGGGGCTGCGTGCCGCGGATCGACGGCGGCTCGAGGAAGAGATCCTTCGCATGACGCGCACGCCGACCTGGCAGGACGAACTGCGCCGCCGCGGCTGGCAGGACATGACCATGGGCGCCGACGCGTTCGGTCGATACCTGGTGGCCGAGGTGAACCGCGTGGACCGGTTGGCGCAGGCACGACGTGGTGAAGGCGCCGGGGCGTCGCGTTCACTGCCGCGATTGCCACTCGTGCTCGCCGCAGTCCTCGTGGTAGCGCTGATTGCCGGCCGTCGACAGGCGCCAGGTCGCATCTCGACACCGCAGTGGCGTCCCGTCGCACTCATCATCGGTGCCATGCTGGTCAACCTGCTCCTCAGCGAGCGGGCGGGATTTGTCGTGGGCGCAACGGTGTTGTTTGCGGCGACCGCGTTTGCCTTTGGTGAGCGCCGCGTGTCGCGCCTGCTTCCGATCGCGGGGGTGTTCGCACTCGCAACGTTCCTGTTGTTTCGCGGGGCCCTCGGCGTCGCACTCCCGATCGGGTCCTGGTGGACCGGGGTCGCGGGATGAACCTCCTCGACGGGCTGCTCATCGCGCTGCAGCCGATGCACCTGCTGTGGGCCCTCGCCGGCGCCGCGTTAGGCACGGCGGTCGGGGTGTTGCCCGGCGTCGGGCCGGCGATGACGGTGGCGCTGCTCCTCCCCGCCACCTTCGGGCTCGAGCCCACGAGCGGGATGATCCTCCTCGCGGGGATCTACTACGGCGCGATGTACGGTGGCTCGACGACCTCGATCCTCTTCAACATCCCCGGCGAAAGCGCCACCATCGTCACCGCCATCGAGGGGCACGCGATGACACGCAGCGGGCGTGCCGGCACCGCGCTGGCGACGGCCGCCGTCGGGTCGTTTGTCGCAGGCACCATCGGCACCTTGCTCATCGCGACGGTGGGCCCGACGCTCGCGCAGCTCGCGCTTCGCATGGGTCCCGCCGAGCAGTTTGCCCTCATCCTGCTGGCGTTTGCGATGGTGACGACGGTGCTCGGAGACCAGCCGTGGCTCGGGCTCGCCTCCCTCGCGCTCGGCCTCCTTATTGGCGCGGTGGGGATCGACGTGCAGTCCGGCGAGGCACGACTCACCTTCGGTGTGCCGCAACTGCTCGACGGGATCGACATCATCGTCGTGGCGGTCGCGTTCTTTGCGGTGTCGGAGTCGTTGTACCTGGCGTGGACGGGTGACGCGGCCCCGGCCGCCCTCGGGCAGGGTGGGGCCGTGAAGCTCACCCGCGAGGGATGGAAGCGCTCGATTCCTGCCTGGCTCCGTGGCACGGCGCTCGGCTTCCCGTTAGGCGCGATCCCCGCCGGCGGGGCGGAACTCCCGACGTTGCTGTCGTACGCCCTCGAGAAACGGCTGTCGCGCCATCCGGACGAGTGGACCCCCAACGGGCCGGGGGCCATCGAGGGCGTCGCGGGCCCGGAAGCCGCCAACAACGCGTCGGCTGCGGGTACGCTCGTCCCGATGCTCGCGCTCGGCATCCCGACCACCGCCACTGCCGCCGTGTTGCTCGTCGCGCTGCAACAATACGGGCTGCAACCTGGTCCGCTGCTGTTCCAGAACGCGGGTGACCTCGTGTGGGCGCTGCTGGCGTCGCTGGTCGTCGGGAACGCGATGTTGCTGGTGCTCAACCTGCCCCTCGTCCATTGGTGGACGCGGCTCGCGTCGATCCGGCCGGCGTACCTCCACGCCGGGATTCTCGTGCTCGCCACGGTGGGTACGTGGACGCTGCACCGATCGATGGTCGACCTCGCGGTGCTGGCCTCGCTCGGCACCCTGGGCTTCATCTGGCGCGTGCTGGGGTGCCCGTCCGTGCCGGTCGTGATCGGCGCGATGCTCGGTCCGTTGGCTGAGCAGCACCTGCAGCGCGCGCTGGTCGTGGCGAATGGCGACTGGGGCCAGGTCCTGCGGCGCCCGGGCACCGCAACCCTCACCGCGCTGGCGCTCGCGGTGGCCGCCGGGGCGCTGGTCGTGCGTGCCCGCGCCGCCCGACGTCCTGCCTAACGGGCCAGGCGTTCCCCCGCGGCGTTCACCGCCAGCACGGTGAGGAAGATCGCCAGCCCGGGAAAGAGCGCGACCCACGGCTCGGTGGTCATCGCCGCCTGGGCCTGGTAGAGCATGTTCCCCCAACTCGCCGACGGCGGCTGAACTCCCACCCCAAAGAACGACAGCGCACTCTCCATGAGGATCGAGCGCCCCACCGCGAGGGTGGCCGACACCGCGAGGACGCCGGTGACATTGGGGACGAGGTGCCGGGCCATCACCCGCACCGGGGTCACTCCCAGCGCTCGCGCCGCCTCCACGAACCCGCGGGGCACGAGCGCCATGACCTCGGCGCGCACGACGCGTGCGGTTTCCATCCAGCCCACGGTCCCCACGAGGAGGATGAGCAACGGCACCGAGGGCTGGAGGATGGCGGCGAGCGTCATCAGCAGCGGGAGGCGCGG
>JAEUJK010000168.1 GCA_016794735.1 Gemmatimonadota bacterium
TTGCCGATCATCGGCGAGGTCATCACCACGATCTGGCCGCGGTACGAGGGATCGCTGAAGGTCTCCTGGTACCCGCTCATGTTGGTCGTGAACACGACCTCCGCGACCGTGGGCTCCACGGCGGCGGGCAGGATACCACGAAAAAGGGTTCCGTCCTCGAGGAGGAGGAACCCCTTGATTCGAGCCGGCGCGCTCACTGCTTCGGTGCGGGTGCGGGCGCCGCTTCCTTCGGCGTGGCAGGGGCCGATGGAGTCAGGCCAGTCGGCGGCGCGCCGGTAGCCGGTGCCGCGGGAGCCGTGGAGAACGGCTGGTCGAGGATCGACTTCGGTGTCCGCGTCCGCACGGACATGAGCCCGAGGACGAACGACAGGAAGAGGAACAGTCCACCGCCCCACCAGGAGGCCCGCGTCAGCAGGTTACCGGCCTGACGGCTGCCGATGAGGGAGTCGGAGGACGACGAGGCACCGCCAAAAGAGGCCGCAAGCCCACCGCCCTTGCCAGCCTGCAACAGGACGGCCGCCATCACCACGAGACTGACGATGATGAGGATGACGAGGAGGAACGTGTACATGGGGCGAGTAGGAAGCAGTCAAACGGGAAGCCGATAAGTATCGCCCCTGTCAGGGGATAGGCGCAATGGGGGCCGCCGCGTCCCGAACGAGCCCTGCCCTAGGTGCGGACGATCGTCGACCAGCCCTCGGAGTCGAGGGACGCGCCACCGACCAGCAAACCGCCCACGTCGGCTGCCTGCAGAAGCGCTTGGGCGTTTCCGCGATTTACCGAGCCGCCGTAGAGGATGGGCACTGCCTTGGCCTTCTCGCCGAGGATCGAGAGCAACTCGCGCCGGATGACGCCGTGAATGGCCGCCGCATCGTCCGGGGTCGCGTTGCGGCCCGTCCCGATGGCCCACACGGGCTCGTAGGCGAAGAGCATTCCGGCCACGGCGTGCGGTTCGACCTTCGCGATGCCCGCGCGCAGTTGCCGCAGGACCACGGACTCGGTTTCACCGCGTTCGCGTTCCTCGAGCTTCTCCCCGACGCACAACATGGGGACCAAGCCCGCGCGCACCGCGGCCGCCACCTTCGCGGCGGTCTGCTCATCGGTCTCGCCGAAGACGTGCCGTCGCTCGCTGTGCCCCACCAGGGCCAGGTCGGCCCCCGCATCGCGGGCCATCCCGGCAGACGTTTCTCCCGTGTAGGCTCCCTTGTCTTCCCAGTGGATGTTCTGCACCCCCACCTGAATGTCCTGGCGTTCGCGGAGCCCATCGACCACGGCGGCGAGCGACACGGCGGGCGGGAAGAAGATCACCTGGCGATCGGGACGCCGGGCATAGTGCGCGAGGAACGACCGCAGGAAGGCGCGGGCATCCGATGGCCCGTGATGCATCTTCCAGTTGGCGGCGAAGACAGGTCGTTGCATCGGTCAGCGCTCGTCGAGGGCCGCGACGCCGGGGAGCACCTTCCCCTCGAGGAACTCGAGGGAGGCCCCGCCGCCAGTGGAGACGTGGCTCATCGACGCCTCGAGTCCCGCCTCCGCGACCGCGGCGGCGGAGTCACCGCCACCCACGATCGTCGTGGCACCGCGCGCGGTCGCATCGGCCATCGCGCGTGCAATCGCGCGAGTACCGGCGTCGAACGGCGGCGTCTCGAAGACACCCATGGGGCCGTTCCACAGCACCGTCTTCGCGGTCGCGATCGCGCGGGCGAACGACGCCATCGAGTCCGGCCCGATGTCGAACATGGCCTGGTCGGCCGGGATCGCGTCGCGCTTCACGGCATGGGCCGCGGAGCCGGCGTCCATTGCCGGTGCCACCGTGGCGTCGTGCGGCAGCGTGAGCCGGAAGCCGGCGCGCTCCAGCAACTCGCCCGCCAGCTCAACACGATCGGGCTCTACCAGTGACTTGCCGGTCTCCAGCCCCATCGCCTTGAAGAAGGTGCACGCCATGGCGCCACCCACGAGCAGCCCATCCACCTTCGGCAGCAGCGCCTCGATGACGTCGATCTTCCCCGAGACCTTGGCACCGCCAAGGATGGCGATGAATGGGCGCTTGGGCTCGGCGACGGCCTTGCCGAGGTAGTCGAGTTCCTTCTCCATGAGGAACCCGGCCACCGCCGGGCGCAAGAACGCCGTGACGCCAGCGGTCGACGAGTGCGCGCGGTGCGCCGAGCCAAAGGCATCGTTCACGTAGAGGTCGCCCAGGGCGGCCATCGCGCGGGAGAGTGCCTCGTCGTTCTTTTCCTCCCCCGCATGGAAGCGGGTGTTCTCCATGAGGAGGATGTCCCCATCGGCCATGCGCTGCGTCGCTGCCACCGCGTCATCACCGATGGTGGATACGCAGAAGTGGACGGGGCGCTTGGTCAATGCGCCGAGGCAACGCGCGACCGGTGCGAGCGAGTACTTCGGGTCCGGTCCACCCTTGGGGCGTCCCAGGTGGGAGAGCAGGACGACCCGCGCCCCGCGGGCCGCGAGGAACTCGATCGTCGGGAGGGCCGCCCGGACGCGCGTGTCGTCGGTGACACTCCCGTGCGCATCGAGCGGCACGTTGAAGTCCACGCGGACGAGCGTGCGGCGCCCCGCGAGTGAGGCCGGCAGGTCGCGGATCGTCTGCTTGTTCATCTGGCGCCAGGGATCAGAGGGAGGAACCAATCATCTGCAGCAGGTCGACACACCGGCTGGAGTATCCCCACTCGTTGTCATACCACCCCGACAGCTTCACCAGGGTCCCGTCGATGACGTTGGTGCTCTTGGCGTCGATGATGCAGGAGTGCGGGTTCCCGATGTAGTCCGTGGAGACGAGCTCGACCTCGGTGTACGCGAGGATGCCCTTGAGCGGTCCCTCGGCGGCCGCACGGAAGGCGGCGTTCACCTCGTCGATCGTCGTGGCCTTCTCGACCTCGACGGTGAGTTCGGTGAGCGAGACGTCGGGGGTGGGCACGCGGATCGCGATCCCGTCGATCTTCCCCTTCACCTCGGGGATCACCAGGGAGGTCGCCTTTGCGGCACCGGTGGTGGTCGGGATGATGGAGAGGGCGGCGGCGCGCGCCCGGCGCAGGTCCTTGTGCGGCAGGTCGAGGATCTGCTGGTCGTTGGTGTAGCTGTGGATCGTGACCATCGAGCCGTGGCGGAAGCCAAAGGCATCGCGGACGACCTTCACCATCGGCACGAGGCAGTTGGTGGTGCACGACGCGTTCGAGATGATGTGGTGCGCGGCGGCGTCGTACTTCTGGTGGTTCACCCCCATCACGATGGTGATGTCCTCGCCCTTGGCCGGCGCGGAGATGATCACCTTGCGCGCCCCGCCGTCGATGTGCTTGCGGGCATCCGGCGCGTTGGTGAAGCGGCCCGTCGCCTCGAGGACGATGTCCACCGAGAGGTCCTTCCACGGTAGGGCGGCCGGGTCCTTCTGGGCAAACACCTTGATGGTGTCGCCGTTCACGGTGATCGAGTCGGCGGTGCTGCTGACTTCGCCGTCGAAGGTCCCGTGGATCGAGTCATACTTGAAGAGGTGCGCGAGGGTCTTCGTGTCGGTCAGGTCGTTGATCGCCACGAAGTCGAGCTTCGCGCCCGTTTCCTTGGCGGCGCGAAGCACCTGGCGCCCGATGCGGCCGAAGCCGTTGATGGCAACTCGAGTTCCCATGTGGTTCTCAGTCCTCTAGGCAGGGGTCGCCGCGCGCGGCTCGCGCGCCCGACCGAAGGTGATGGCAGTGATGTGCTCGACGCCGGCCGCGTCGAGCGCGGACGCACAGGCATTCAGGGTGGCGCCGGTCGTCATGACGTCATCGACCAGGACGCACGAGACGCCGCGCAACCGCGGCACGCGCCCGGCCGTGACCTCAAATGCATTGGCAACGTTGGCGAAACGGTCTGAACGTGTCAACAGAGTTTGCGTGGGAGTCTCCCGCACACGCCTGATGGCGTCGGGCAGGACCGCACAACGCCAAAGACGCGCAAGGTGCCTTGCGAGCAATTCGGACTGGTTGTACCCGCGTTCGCGCTGGCGGCCGGGCGCGAGCGGGACCGACAGCAGGCAGGAGGACTCGGTCCGCACGTCAGGCGGCGCCAGCTCCCGGAGACACTCGGCCATGCCCTCCGACACCGCGATCCAGCCGTCGTACTTGAGTGCGTGGAGCAGCGTGCGGGCCGTCGCACCATCGGCCCAGCAAAACGAGCGCGCGCGCCCGATGGCCGGATGCAGCACCTCACACGTCGCGCAGCCGCGCCCGGGTGGCAGCGGGTGCCCGCACCGATCGCACACGGACGCTGGCAAGCGGTCGATGGACGCCCGGCACGGCTCGCACGCGAGCCACTTCCCTTCAGGCGCGAGGAGCCGTTCACAGACCAGGCAGGTCCGCGGAAAGAGCAGTTCGCGTACGCCGTGAATCAGGGCCGACAGGATCGGGTGTGGCAACGGGCCTCCAGGCGGCCCCGTCGCTCAACGTGCGCCGTCGAGGGCCGCGCGCATGATGTCGATGTCGGGCGGCATGCCGAACCAGCGTTCGAAGGCGAGGGCTCCTTGTTGCAGGAGCATCTCGCGGCCATCCGCTGCGACGTGTCCGGCGGCGCGGGCCGCGCGGACCCAGGCCGTCTCGCCGCGACGATACACGAGGTCCATCACGGCGGCGTCAGGCGGAATGCGTGAAGGGTCGCACGGCATCACGTCGTCGCGCATGCCGACCGGTGTCGCGTTGACGATGAGAGAGCCGTCGGCCATCGCGTCCGCGGTCTCCGTCACCTCAACATGGGAAAAGGCTGCCGCGAGGTGGCGGGCCTGCTCCGGCCGGCGCGCCACGATGCGCAC
>JAEUJK010000216.1 GCA_016794735.1 Gemmatimonadota bacterium
GCTGGCAGGGGAGTCGGCCGTTGTGCTCGCGCGACAGGATCGCCATCGGCGCGGGGAACGGCTTGTAGCCGAGCTTCTTCGCCGCGCGCTCGAGCAGGATTCCCGCCGACTTCACGGGAACTGGTGGCATCGGGTACGGGCGGGAACGACGCGGTCCTCCGGGCTCCGGAACGCCAGAGACGCCGATCTCCCAATCGACCTTCGTATAGTAGGGCTCGAGATCGTCGTAGGTGATCGGCCAGTCGGCGAAGCCGGTGCCGCTGATCGAACCGAGCAGCGAGCGTTCCTTGAAGTCCACCGGGCGGAAGCGCCAGAAGTTCGCCGTCATGTGCACCGAGCTGCCGCCCACCAGGGTCGCATACAACAGGAAGCCGTTCCCCTCCTTGGCCTCCTCCGTTGGCTTCTGGCGCCAGGTGTAAGGCGACTTGCTGTGCAGCTCTCCGTTCATCCAGTACTTGATCTCGCCGTGGCCAAAGTCCTTCTCGGACAACCGCGGCCCCTGCTCGAGCACCACGACCGAATGGCCGCGCGTGGACAGTTCCTTGGCGAGGATGCCACCGGCGGCACCGGAGCCGACGATGACAAAGTCCACGATGTCGGTGGTGCGATACCGCGTAGTGCCTGGCTGGTTCACGAGGGGATCCTGGCGGGAGGGGGGCGAGTGCGTGCGCGTGTCCTAGCGGGGGCGGGGCGTCGCCCCGGCAGCTTCCGCGTCGTAGTAGCCAAACGGTGGCTTGTGTGGCCCGTGCGGATTGAAGGACAGGAGTTTCCACCCGACCTCCCCGCGATTGCCACCATACGACGGCTCGCCAAACGTCCCCATGTATGTCATGAAGGTGAACATGCCGAAGTAGCTCTCCTTCTCCGCTTCCACGAGCACCGCATCCTGCTCCGCCGCGGTGAGCGCGGAAAAGGCCATGCCACGCCGCTTGCGACCCGCGCGCTTCGCGATGTCGGCGAGCGCCGCACGCAAGTCGCCTAACGCCTGCTTCTGGAAGGTCGCGAGCGCCTGGTCCACGAAGTAGACCACCCCGGCCTCACGCGCGCCGGGTGTGTCGGTGGTGGGCACGATGCGCGCGGTGATGGCCTCCACTTCGCGCGCCTCACTCGCGGTGAGCACCTTGAACGCGGGCCGCGGTTGTGCGGCCACCGCACGTGCCGCGTGAGCGAGGGCGTCGTCGACCAGGGCCCAGTCGGCAATGGCCAGCGCGGAGCCGAGGCCCGCGACGTGTGTGACGAAGGAGCGACGTGAGGACACGGGAGGGACGGAGGGGGAGACGGCAGACGGCAGACGGCAGACGGCAGCGGCAGACGGCAGCGGCAGACGGCAGACGGCAGACGGCAGACGGCAGCGGCAGCGGCAGCGGCAGCGGCAGCGAGCCGAAGCTCGCAGCTACGCGTCGGGCGTCAAGTGGTCGTGCGGGATTCGTCCGGCTTCGCCAGGAGCGCAACAGCGGCGCCATTCCCGTTGGCGACGTGCGATCCGTTCCCGTTGGAATTCGTGAACCCGAGGTCGTTCCACCAATCGACGATGCGCCGCGCGGTGCGGCCGAGCACGGCACCGACGATCGTCGGATAGTCGATCGGTGACTTCCCGTCGGGCAGGTCGAGCGAGCGCATGATCTCGCTGCGCATCCGGACCGCGATCGGCGTGGCGAACGTGATCGGGTTGAAGTGTGCGTCGTACCGCACCCCCAACCCCTCGATCAGCGCCGCGGTGCGGGCGAAGTAGACCATCTCGCTCGTGAGGCGCACCGGCCAGTCGTACAGGCTCGCAATCACTTCCTGCGCCAGCAACTGCACACGCTCGGCCATCGTCCCGGGATCGTACGCGATCAGCATCAGGCGATCGGCCAGTCCACGCAATTGATCGTTGGTCGTTGCGGGATCGAGCAGGCCGAGCGCGCGGAAGCCGTTCAGGATCCCATCCGTGTCGCGCCGGATCGCGGCGAAGACCGTGGTGACGAGGTCCGCGCGCATCTGCCGCGGCACCCGGATGACCATCCCGAAGTCGAGGATCACGATGCGACCGTCGGGGGCCACGAGCACGTTGCCGGGATGCGGGTCGGCGTGAAAGAAGCCGTCGACCAGCATCATCTTGAGATACAGCTCCATCACGCCGCTCACGACACCGCGTGGATCGTGGCGCGGGTCGCCGGGACGCGCCTCGACGCGATCGACGCGCCGGCCTTCGACATACTCGAGCACCAGCGTCCGTCGCCGCGTGAGCTCCTCCACGACTTCCGGCACGATGATGCGCGCGTTGCCGCGGAAGTTCGCCCGGATCTCGGTGGCGTTGGCCGCCTCGCGGACGAAGTCCATCTCTTCCCACACACGCACCGCGAACTCCTCGATCACGATGCG
>JAEUJK010000219.1 GCA_016794735.1 Gemmatimonadota bacterium
GTGCCGTCGAGCATCGGGAACTCCTCGAACCAGACGGTGAGCCGCACCTTCGGCACCGCCGGGTCGTTCCAGTACACCTGCACCCTGCACGCCGGCATGGACGGCACGGTCGTCGTGCACTAGCGGCCGCATGTTCGTGCGGTGGAGGCAGGGGCAGGCGCAGGGGTGCATCGCGAGGTGCACCCCTGTGTCATTCTGTCGGATGGGGTGCGTCGCGCTCAGGTCGCCGACTTGCGGTGGGACCAATTGCGACGTAGAGTCATTGTAGACACACTGGAGCGTCTCTTGCGCGTTTCCCTGCGAAAATGGGGCAACAGTCTTGCCGTGCGGCTCCCCGCGACCGCCGCCCGGGCCATGGCGGTGAGCGACGGGTCTGAGCTGGAACTTGTCCTCGACGGCCAACAACTCATCATCCGCCGGGTCGATCCCGGCGAGTCGCTCAGCGCACTCCTGGAGCGCGTGACGCCCGACAATCGGCATGGCGAGGTGTCGACCGGGGAACCGCGGGGACGCGAGGTGTGGTGAAAGTCTCGACACCGCGCCGGAGGTCACTGTTCGTTCCTGACCGCGGCGATGCCGTGTGGCTCGAGTTCGATCCGCAAGCGGGTCACGAGCAGGCCGGCCGTCGTCCCGCACTTGTCCTGTCCCCGGCGTCGTACAACGCGCGAGTTGGCCTGGCGCTCGTCTGTCCGATTACCTCGCACGTGAAGGGTTATCCGTTCGAGGTCGTCCTCCCCGCCTCGGGGCGGCTACGCGGAGCGGTGCTTGCGGACCAGGTCAAGTCGCTCGACTGGCGAATGCGTCGCGCTCGACGTTTCGGACGCGTGCCAGCCGACCTGATGGAGCAGGTGATTGTGCGCATCGAGGTCCTGCTTCGGGGTTGATGACGCGCGGGCGGTCGAAGGAGACCGCAGGGAGTGCGAGCCGGGCGGCTGGCCCCGCGGGGTCCGGCTCCCTCAGTCGAGGTGCTGCCCGATCACCTCGAGGAACGCCGCACCGTAGCGTTCCAGCTTGGCGTGACCCACTCCGGGGACCTGCAGGAGGGCTGCCGGCGTCTGCGGACGTCGCGTGACCATCTCCAGCAGCACACGATCGCCGAACACGATGTAGGCGGGCACTCCCGCGCGATCGGCGAGTTCGCGACGCACCGCGCGCAGGGCGTCGAACAGCAACCGCTCGTCGACGTCGAGCTCCACGACATCGCTTGGCCCGCGTGACGCGCGGCCCGGGGATCTCGCCCATCCCGGCTGCTTGCTGCGCTCCTTTGGGGCGACGCGCGAGAGCCGGTCTTCCACGGTCTCACCGGTGCAATGGTCGCAGGAGGTGCCGCACGGATCGATCGTCTCGTCGAAGTGGGCCACAAGGGCCTGGTGTCGGCAGCGTCCCTGCTCGATGAGGTCGAAGAGGGCCACCGTGGCCGCGCGGGTGCGCTTGCGCAGTACGTCGTCGTCGAGCCGGTCCAGGAAGCGTTCGTGTTGCTTGACGTCGGCCCACGAGTAGAACAACACGCAGTCGCTGGGGAGCCCGTCGCGTCCGGCGCGTCCGATCTCCTGATACCAGGACTCGATGTCCTTCGGCATGTCGCGATGGATGACGAAGCGCACGTTGGGCTTGTCGATCCCCATGCCAAAGGCGACGGTCGCCACAACCACATCGACATCGTCGCGCTGGAAGGCGTCCTGGTTGCGGGCGCGTTCGTCGGGGTCGAGTCCGGCGTGGTAGGCGCGCGCCCGGATCCCATGTTGCACGAGGAAGGCCGCGGTCTGCTCCACGCCCTTGCGGCTCTGGCAGTAGATGATCCCGCTCTCCCCCGCGTGTGATTGCACCAGGGTGAGGAGTTCGCGTCGTGTGTTGCCACCCTGGCCCTTCTTGCGTACAGCAATCCGCAGGTTGGGGCGCAGGAACGATCCCTTGAAGCCGGCGGGCTTCTGCATCCCCAGCTGCCGCAAAATGTCCCGCGCGACGGTGCGGGTGGCGGTGGCGGTGAGCGCGAGCACGGGGACGTCGAGTTGTTCCTTGAGTCCCTGGAGGCGCCGATAGGACGGGCGGAAGTCGTGCCCCCACTGGCTGATGCAATGTGCCTCGTCGACGACGAGCAGCGAGATGGGGCATCCGGAGACAAACTCGCCGAGGTATCCGTCGAGGGCCTCGGGGGCAAGGTAGACCAGTTCGAAGGCTCCGGCGCGAAAGGCCGCGAGCCGCTCTCGGCGCTCTTGGAGGTCGAGTGTGGAGTTGATGGTGGTGACCTTGTAGCCGAGGCCCGCGACGGCATCCACCTGGTCCTTCATGAGGGAGATGAGGGGCGAGATCACGAGCACGGTGCCGCCGAGGAGGCGGGCCGGGAGCTGGTAGGTGAGGGACTTGCCGGCGCCGGTCGGCATGAGCGCGATGCAGTCGCGACCGGCGAGCACGGCGTCGATGACCTCGCGTTGGCCCGGGCGAAAGGTGTCGTAGCCGAACACGTCCCGGAGGACGCTTTCGGGGGTAAGCGGCAGGGCGGCGGTCACGCGGAGCGGATGAAGCGGGTGCCTGACGAGTGGATCGCGCAGTATAGCGGGTTTTCGGCGCACGGCGTCGCGCACGGTGCAGGGATACGCGCCTGGCGTCGCCGAGAGCCGGGCCTCGCCCGGGATGCGTCGGCGACATCCGCGTGTGGCCCCCGGGTCCACGACCGGTCTCGCGCACGCGGTCAGGCCGGGTTCGGGGCGGACGTCATTTCCGGTCAGCGGAACGGGCCCGGCCCACCGCTCGCCTGCCCCGCGAGTGAGAAAAACCGCGCATGCCCACCGTTCCTCCACACGAGTCCTGCACGGAGGCTGCGATGCGTGGTCGGGTGATACTGGGGGCGCTGCCCCTCCTGGCGGTGGCGTTCGGCTGTTCGGCGGACCGGGTGGTGTCACCCCAACTTGCGCGCGTGCCCCAGGTGTCCCGCGCGGGCCTGCCGGCATCCTCGGCCTACACGGCGACAGGATACTGGGTCGAAGGCTGGTTCGCGGATGTCAACGGCAAGAACCAAATCGTCGGGATGGCCAACGGGCGCCCGGTCAGCACGACGTGGGGCGGCGGGACGACGCCTCCGCTGTACTACATGGCCACCACTCCCGGGATCACGGGAAAGGCGGTCGCGGTCAACACGCACGGCATGATTGTCGGCGCGATCACGAGCAACTGCTGCATGTGGGCCGACCTCTTCCCCGCGTTCTGGCTCGATCAATACTCGTATCCCAAGGTCCTCTCCGACACGGGTGAGGCGACCGACGTGAACGACATGGGGCACGTCGTCGGGTATGTCATGAAGCGTGGCGTGAATCGCGCGTTCTTCTGGGACGTGAAGGCCGGGAACATTGAGCTGCTTCCTCCATCCACGCGGGGACGCGCCAGCCTGGCGCGGGCCATCAACAACGACCAGGTGATCCTCGGCGAGGCCGACCTCGGCCATGGCATGACCACCGTGATCTGGCGGCGGAGTGGCACGGGGTGGACCGTGAAGGCCGTGACCGGCGGCATCTTCGGACTGGACCTCGACAACGGGACCGGGATCGTCGGCCACACGAGTAACACGGCCTCGTTTGGCTATCCGGATCACGCCGGCATCTTCAACGTGCTCGGGTTCTCCTATGCCCAGGCCGTTTCACCAAATGCATCGCTGGTTGCCGGGTTCGATGCCGGGGCAGCGACGGGATGGCCGGTGAGCACGGTGGCTTTCATCGCCGATCGACGCGGGAATACGACCTACCTGCCATGGCCAGTCGTTGGCACCTGGCGCGACGGGTTTGGTGAGGGGGTGAACGATTGCGGACTCGTGGTTGGCACCGGGTATCCGCTCAGCTCGAACTTTCAGCCGTTCTCGGCGCAGCCGCTGGTGTGGGATCCGGGTTGTTAGGGGAGGGCGAGGGGGCTGTCGAACGAGATAACTGGCCGACGCGTGTGGAAGGGGGGTGGTGTGTGGTGGCGTGAGGAGGGGTGGCGTTGGGCAGTGTCAGCCGAGTTCACGTGAGACAGCCGGCCCCGGGCGAGTGTTCCTCGTCCGGGGCCCTCTCGTGCACCGCTGAGTTTGAGCTGCGCAGATCTGATGGGCACAATGTGCCGACGAGACGGGCGGATTGCATGGTTTCTCCATCGCTGATCGCCGAGGCTTGCCGTGGCCGGCGCTGGGACACATTCAAGGCCACCAGGGGCTGCAGATGGCGGCCCCAAATACGGAGAGATGCCAATGTCGGGTACCTGGCAGGGGGGCCTGAGACAGGCACTTGCCGGTCTCCGGGAGGCGCGCCGGCGTCGTCAAGTGCCGAACGGGTCGCAGCGGCACCTCTGCTCTTGACGATCTGCGGCGCGTCGTGAAATACGGCCAGCCTACGGCGTTTAGGGGTCTTGAGTGTGAGGTGGCGCCGAATGCGTCGCAGGTCCGGTCGAGGGAGCACCGGGCGCCTCGGTGCTCCCCGACCCAGGACCAGCGGATCATGCCGCGGCCTTCACCTCCGGCGTGATGGGGTCCTCACCTTCCGACGGCGTGACCCCACGCCGCGGTTGCCGCATGAGCGCGCGCCACTCGACCAACTGCTCCCGCTGGTTGGCCAACCGCGGGGCGATGAGGGCATCGATCAGGCGCAGATGTTGGCGGGCCTGTCGCAGCACTTCCTCCAGGCCGGCCGTGGCCGCGACCCGACGCGCCAG
>JAEUJK010000225.1 GCA_016794735.1 Gemmatimonadota bacterium
GACCCGCCACCCCGCGGGTGCGGGCTGCCGCGACGCGTGGGGCCGTCGATGGCGTAGGCGCCGCCGTCGGAGCAGACCATGCCTAACGGGTGATGCAGGATGCGATCGAGGTTCTCCTCGCTCATCGCAAAGCCGACCATCCCGATGCTGCCCTGGTTCCGCTTGAGCATGGCGACCGTCACGTCGTACGGATCGCCGCCGATGGAGGCCGCGTATTGCCCCATGCGTTTCCCTTCGGCCGCACGATCCGTGGCATCGCGCACCGACGCGATCATGACATTGTCCCACCCGCCGATGAGCTCGACCTTGGCCAGCGCCTCGGCCATGATGCGACCGTTGGTCGACGGATCGTCGAGCCGCCTGAGGAAGGCCGCCGTGCCGCCATCGCGACTCCACACCGGGAAGAGGTTCGTCAGCCCGGTCTGGTACGCGATCCATGGGTAGCGATCGAAGGCGATGTCCATCCCGCCGCGTCGCGCAGCGTCCACCATCGCGAAGACTTCGTCGAGCTTGCCCCAGTTGCGCGGGCCCTGTGTCTTGAGGTGCGAGATCTGCAAGCCACACCGGGCGCCACGCGCAACCGCTATCGACTCCCGGATGGAATCGAGCAGGCGATCGTCCTCGTTCCGCATGTGCGTCGCGTAGACGAGGCGACGCGCCGCCAGCGGCCGGCACAGCGCAATGAGTTCCGCCTCCGAGGCAAACGCGCCAGGTGTGTACTCGAGCCCCGAGGACGCACCCACGGCACCTTCCTGCAGCGCCTGGCGCACCATCCCAACCATGCGCTGCAGCTCGGCAGCGGTCGCCGGTCGATCGTCGTCTCCCACCACGGCCCCGCGCACGCTGCCGAGCCCGATCATCGTGGCCACGTTGCACGACGGCTTGAGCGCCTGCGTGGTGCGCCGCCATTCGGCGACCGCACCCGGGTCGCGTCCGCGGGAGCTTCCGTCCTGCCCCGCGATGATGGTGGTGATCCCCTGGCGGATCACCGACTCCGCACGCGGATCCTCACCGAGCGACCCATCACCATGCGAGTGGATGTCGACGAATCCAGGGGAGACAACCAGTCCGCGGGCGTCGATCTCGTCCCGGGTGCGCCCCGTGATCCGCGGCCCCACGGCCACGATGCGCGATCCACGGATGGCGACATCCCCCGTGCGCGACGCGCTGCCGGAACCATCGAAGACCTCACCACCGCGGATGACCAGGTCGTACTGCGCCGGCTGGGCGAGGATGGCCGGTGCCCCGAGGGCGACCCCGGCCGCCAGGGCAGACCCGGTGGCCAGGAATTCGCGACGCGATGTGGTGGAGGGGGGCTTCGGCATGGGGACCGCGTGGGACGGGGCGCGGCCATTGTGCCCCCATCGTCCGGGCGGCGCAAGGCGAACGCCGATGCCGGCCACGGTCTCATTCCCAACCACGACGGCGCCCCTGCCCCACCGGGAAGCGCCGTCGGTCTTTCGCTGACTGCCGCCGAGCCTATTTCGGGCGACTCACCGGCGGCACCACACCGGCCAGGCGGTAGTTGGACACGAGCTTCCCGTAGTGTTCGCCCTGGTGTTCCAGCCAGAACAGGAGGCGCGGGCTCGCCTTCTGGTCAACGACGGGATACGACGCCGCGATCGCCGCTTCCATCTCCTGCACGACCGAGGCTCGCGTGCGCGGCTTGCTGTCGTCGGCCTTGAGGCGCGCGTTGTAGTCGAACGGCTCACCCTTGAGCTGCGCGGTCGACATCTCGAGACCAATCGTCACGTGCCGGTA
>JAEUJK010000274.1 GCA_016794735.1 Gemmatimonadota bacterium
GGGCACGGGGAGTACCCGAACGTCAACTCACGCACGGGACATGGCCTCCACGAGCCGGGGAATGGCCGCGGTGATCGCGGCGAAGGCCTCGTCGAACTTCCACAGTGCGCGGTCGCGATCCTCGACGAAGTTCGAGATCGCACGAACCTCGATGGCCGGCACACCGGCGAGTGCCGCCGCGCGCAACACGGCGAACCCTTCCATCGCCTCGACCGGGGTGGTGCATCCGCCGATACGCGCGCTCGTGCCGATGGCGACGCCATGCGCCTCAGGGATCGCCGCCCGCACGGCCTCGAGCAGCGACGCGTCCGGCACCAATTGGTGCGGCGCCCACTCCGGACCGACCCCGAGGTCGGCGTAGATCGACTCCGTGCCAACCACGAGGTCGCCGAGCGGGATCCCCGCCTCGCGCCGCACCCCGGCAATACCGACGTGCAGGACGCCACGCACCGCACGCGTCGAGAGGGCGGCGGCGGTGCGCGCCGCGGCGTCCACGGGACCAACTCCGCATTGCAGGATGTCCCACGCGCTACCCGTCGCGAGTTCGCGCCCGGTGGCCGCCACCACGAGGATCCGGGCGGCGGCGCTCATCGACGCACGCGCGCGAGGCGCGCGTTCATGGTGGTGTCACGGGTGGTGACCACCGTGCTGGCGCCCACGCTCCAGGTGGGAGTGGGCACCAGCCACCTCATCCCTTACTCCGTCGCACCGGCACCGCCGTCGCCGGCGGCCACCCCGTCGTCTTCCCCTTCCTTCTCGTCGTCAGGCACGACGCGCGCCACGGCGGTGACGGTATCGCCACCATCGAGGTTCACGAGCCGCACGCCTTGCGTGTTGCGCCCGGCGACGCGCACCTGCGACACGGGGGACCGGATGATCATCCCGCTCTTGGTGATGATCATGATCTCGTCCTCGGCGAGGACTTCCATGAGCGTGACGACGTTGCCGGTCTTCTCGGTGCGGTTGACCGTGATGATCCCCTTGCCGCCGCGCTTCTGCACCCGGTAGTCGGCAATGTTGGTGCACTTGCCGAGCCCCTTCTCGGTGACGACGAGCAGGGTGGCCTCGCGCTTGACGACGACCATGCCGACCACCCGGTCGTCCGGGGCCAGCTCGATCCCCTTCACGCCCGTGGTGTCGCGGCCCATCTCGCGCACGTCGCTTTCGTGGAAGCGCACCGACATGCCGTGCCAGGTCGCCAGCACGATGTCGTTGGTGCCGTGCGTGATCTGCACGTCCATGAGTTCGTCGCCGTCTTCCACCTTGACGGCCTTGATCCCCGTGGAGCGCGGGTTGGAGTACTCGGACAGCGCCGTCTTCTTGACCGTCCCGCCCTTCGTGCAAAAGAGGAGGAACTGGTCGGCGGGGAAGTCCCGCACGAAGACCATCGCCCGGATCTTCGTGTCCTCGGACACGTTGATCAGGTTGACGATCGGCTTGCCCTTGGTGGCGCGGCCGGCCTGCGGGATCTCGTAGACCTTGAGCCAGTAGCAGCGGCCATCGTCGGTGAAAACGAGGATGTAGTCGTGGGTGCTCCCCACGTACATGCGCTCGATGAAGTCCTCATCGCGCAGCTCGGCCCCGGTGAGGCCCTTCCCGCCGCGACGCTGCTTCTTGTACGTCGAGATCGAGGTGCGCTTGATGTACCCGCCGTGGGACACGGTGACGACCATGTCCTCCTCGGCGATCAGGTCCTCGATCGTGAACTCGCCCTGGTCGCTGGTGATCTCGGTGCGACGGTCGTCTCCGTAGGTCTCGGCGACCTGCTGCAACTCGTCCTTCATGAGGGCCAGGCGCTTCGCCTTCGATTCCAGGAGCGTCCGCAGCGCCTTGATCGTGGCGCGCACCTCGCGGAGCTCTTCCTCGAGCTTGGAGATCTCGAGTCCGGTGAGGCGGGCCAGGCGCATGTTGAGGATCGCCTGCGCCTGCCGCTCGGAGAGCTTGAACTGCTTCTGCAGCTGGGCGCTGGCACTCTCGGTGTCCTTCGCCCCGCGGATGATCTTGATGACCGCGTCGATGTTGTCGACGGCGATCTTGAGTCCCTCGAGGATGTGCTCGTGCTCGAGCGCCTTGTCGAGGTCGTGCTGGGTCCGCCGGACGATCACCTCGTGGCGATGCGCGATGTAGTGCTGCAGGCACTCCTTGAGCGGCATCACCTTTGGCACCAGCTGCTTCGTCTGCGCGTCCGGCACGAGGGCCAGCATGATCACGCCAAACGACGACTGCATCTGGGTGTGCTTGTACAGCTGGTTGAGCACCACCCGCGGGATCGCATCACGCCGCAGCTCGATCACGATGCGCATGCCGTCCCGGTCGGACTCGTTCCGGAGCGCGGTGATCCCCTCGATCTTCTTTTCCTTCACCAGGTCGACGATCTCCTCCATGATGCGCGTCGGGTTGACCTGGTACGGCACCTCGGTGACGACGATCTGCGACTTGTTGGAGGATTCCTTCTCCTCGATGATCGCCCGCGCCCGCATGACGATCTTGCCGCGCCCCGTCTCCTGGTAATCCTTGATCCCCGCGCGGCCGTAGATGTACCCGCCCGTGGGGAAGTCCGGCCCCTTCACGTGCGTGCGCAGC
>JAEUJK010000318.1 GCA_016794735.1 Gemmatimonadota bacterium
TGCGCAGCGCCCAGCCGACCACCCGGCTCGAGGCCGAGCACGCGTGCCCACCGTTCGCGCACGAGGAGACCGCCGGCACGCAGCTCGCTGAAGGGGCGCGTCAGCGCAAACGGCTCCGCGCGACGGGCACGGGCGTCGTCGTACAGGTAGAACCGCGAACCGGGATTCACGCGCGTTGGCGCACGTCGGCGGGCAACTGGTCGATGAGGAGCTTGAGGTCCGCGGCGCGCGCCGTGGTCGTGACGAGGGTCATCCCCCGGCAGGTGACCACCACGAGGTCGGAGACTCCATACAGTACCACATCACCCTCCTCGGCGTGAACCACGTTCCGGGAGGACTCCACCGGGTACACGCTGCCTTGCGCCGCATTCTCACGCGCATCGAGGTGGCGGACACGTGCGAGCGCCTCCCACGTCCCGATGTCATCCCAGCCGAAGTCGCCCGGGAGCACCATCACGTGCCGGCTTCGCTCGAGCACCCCCACGTCCACGGCAATCGAGGTGACCGCCCCGAAGAACGCCACGATGTCATTGCCGTGCGCGGCGAGCGCCGGCGCCACTTCCGGGGTCAGCTCGCGCACCTCAGCGAGGAAGTCGGCGGCGCGCCACACGAAGATCCCGGAATTCCACAGGTAGCCCTCGGCGATCATCTCCGCCGCGCGCTCGCGATTCGGCTTCTCCGCAAACCGCGCCACGCGTCGCAGGTTGCCCTCGACGACATCACCCGGTTGGATGTACCCGAAGCCCGGATCGGGACGCACCGGCCGAACGCCGACCGTCACGAGCGCGCGGTGCGTCTCGGCGGCGGCGGCGGCGGCTGAAAGCGCAGCGCGGAATCCCTCGGGATCACCGATCGCCCAATCCGCGTGAACCGAGAGCATCACCCCTTCAGGATCTCGTCCCGCAATGACGTGGGCCGCCCAGGTCAGGGCTGCGGCCGTCCCGGCGGGTCGGGGTTCTGCAATGATGTTTTCGGACGGCAGGTCGGGGCGCAGGGCCCGAATGGCCCCGACGAGGGTCGCGTTCGTGAGGATGAGGGTGTGCTGGGCGTCGGCGAGTGGACGCAGCCGGTCGAGGGTCTCGACCAGCAGCGGGGAGCCGGTAATGAGGGGGAGCAGCTGCTTGGGGCGCTCCGGGGTGCTCAGCGGCCAGAAGCGGGAACCGACCCCGCCAGCCAGGACAACAACCCAACGACTCATAGGATCGCGGCGATGTGGCTGCGGTGGCGACGGATCTCACCGACGATGGCGCCGAGGTCACCCCCCGGGCGCACCAGCACCAGCAGGACGACGTCCGTGGTGAGGGTGGCAATGATCGCGAAGCCCCGTTCGAACTCCATGATCTCCGCCACGAGGCGCCCGCGCCCGATGGCGCTGGAGAGCTCCTCGGAGGAGGCGATCAGGGCCGGTACGTAGGCAGCGGCGGCATCGAGCCCCAGGCCGTCGGCGCCGGCCCCGTCGATCAGGAGCCCGTCTCGACCGAGGAGGACAGCGGCCTCCACGCCGGGCCGGGCGGTCAGGGTGGCGACCAGTTCACGAATCGTTGGCATCCTTGAGGTCTGCATCGTGGTCCAAGTCTAACGGGGTGGGGTACTGCACCGGGCCGGCCGCGCCCCG
>JAEUJK010000319.1 GCA_016794735.1 Gemmatimonadota bacterium
GGACGACATCTTCGTCCTGGGCAGGGAGATGCAGGAGACGCTGGCCGGCCGGATCACGGGCCAGCCGCAGCGGCTGGTGGTGGGGGTCGTGGACCAGGTGCCCAAGACCATCGTCCACAAGTTGCTCGAGCCCACCCTGCACGGCGCTGAGTCGGTGCGGCTCACCGTGCGCGAGGACGCGTTGGAGCGGCTCCTGGCCGACCTCTCGATGCACAGCGTGGACCTGGTGATCTCGGACGCCCCGATCGGCAGCTCCGCGCGCATCAAGGCGTTCAACCACCTGCTCGGCGAGACCGACGTCAGCATCTACGGCAGCCCGAACCTCGCGGCGACCTACAAGAAGCGTTTTCCGCAGTCGCTGGATGGCGCGCCCATGCTCATGCCCACCGATGACAGCCAGCTCTCGCGTACGCTGATGTCCTGGTTCGACAGCAACGGCATTCGCCCGCAGGTCATCGCCGAGATCGAGGACTCCGCGCTGCTCAAGATGTTTGGCCAGGGCGGCCTCGGCCTCTTCCCGGCGCCAACCGCCGTGGAGGAGGATGTCGTCAAGCGCTACGGGGTGAAGCCCGTGGGCCGCATCGAGGCCGTGCGCGAGCGCTTCTACGCCATCTCGGTGGAGCGCAAGATCACGCACCCGATCGTACGCGAGATCACCTCACGCGCGGTGGCTGCACTCGGCGACTAACCTCGCCGATCAGCGGCCGCGGGCGAAGCTCGTCGTGAGCGTCGTGGTCAGCGTGTGGTTGCGTTCGAGCTGCCGCCCGTTGGGCCGTTCGATGAGCTGTTCAGTGTAGCCGACCTCCAGCCGCATTCGCGAGCCGAGGCGTCGCCCCACGCTCCCCATCAGGCGGTTCTGGTCGAAGACGTTCTGCTGGACGTTGGCACCCCAGTTCATGAACAACTCGTCCCCGACCGTGACGAACCACTCGTTGACGTCGAGGGTCGTGCCCTGCAAGGGGACCGTGGCACGCACGAGGTATCGGAACCGGTTGGTGCGGATCCAGTTCTGTACCTGCGGCTCGCCGTCCTCGAGTGCCATGCGACCACCCCAGCGCTGCTCCAACCGGTAGCGATGCGTCCACTGCGTACGTCCCGTCGCGTGCAAGAGCTGCAGGTGCTCAAAGAGGCGGTGCTCCGGCGTCCGGAGGGCGATCGGCAAGTCGCCATAGGGGTGCGTGTCACTCCCAGCGTAGCCAACCGCCACACGCACGTTGGGCATCAGGTTGCGGCGCAGCGAGACGCGCCACAGATACTGCTGGACCTCGTCGTAGGGGCCGCTGCGCCGCGCGTTCAGGTCCGAATCGACGAACCACCCGTGCGGCAGCTCCACGTCGTTGAACCACGCGAGCCAGCCGTTGAGGTTCGTGAATGTCTCACGCTGGGCCATCGCAGGGGCCGCGCTGCACAGCAGGCAGATCACGAGCAATCGGAATTTCACGGCATCGTATCGAAAGTATCCGGCGGAGCCTAACCACTGCCCGGGGCATGGCAAGGGTGCGCACACGCCCGAGCGCGCTTGCCAACCGGGCGCCGAGGCCACAGGCTCCCCGCGTTGGTGAACCCCCGACGCCGCGCCCCGCCCCATGCCGCACCTGCTCAAGCCCGTCAGTCCCCGACGTCCCCCATCGCTCTCCGACCGGGACGCCAAGGCACCCGGCTCCCTGCCGCGTGGGGACGCCCTCAAGGAAGCGCTCGCCCACGAGCTGGAACGACTCACCGCGCTGCAGGCCGTCTTTTATGCCGATGGCCGACGGGCCCTCCTGGTGGTGCTGCAGGGGCGCGACGCCTCCGGCAAGGACGGCACGATCCGCACCGTGTTCGGCGCCTGCAACCCGCAGGGCTGCCAGGTGACGTCGTTCAAGGCGCCCACCCCGACCGAACTCGCGCACGATTACCTGTGGCGCGTCCACCAGGCGATCCCGCCGCGCGGGATGATCGGGATCTTCAATCGCTCACATTACGAGGACGTGCTGGTTGTGCGGGTGCGCAACCTCGTACCCGCCGCCACCTGGAAGAAGCGGTACGACCAGATCAACGCCTTCGAGCGGCACCTCACCGAGAATGGCGTCACGATCCTCAAGTTCTGCCTCCACATCTCGAAGGACGAACAGCGCGAGCAGTTCCTCGAGCGGCTCACCGACCCGACCAAGAACTGGAAGTTCCGCGCGGGCGACCTGGACGATCGCGCGCTGTGGAATGACTACACCGCGGCCTATCGCGACGCCCTCAAGAAGTGCAGCACCCCATGGGCGCCGTGGTACCTCGTCCCCGGCGACAACGCGACCGCGCGCAACTACATGGTCACCCGCGTGATCAACGAGACGTTGCAAGAGATGGACCTCGCGTACCCGCGTGCGCCGAAGGAGGTGTTGGCGCTGGCGGAGAAGTTGAGGAAGTAGACGGCAGACGGCAGACGGCAGACGGCGGACGGCAGACGGCAGATGGCAGATGGCAGACGGCAGACGGCGGACGGCAGATGGTGGGGGCGCGAGGGCGGCGCCACGTTCGCGAGCGGGCCCACAGGGGGCGAGCAGCACCCCCTCGATGCGATTCCTTGATTCCTGAACCTCCGATGATCCGACTCTTTGCCCTTGGGCTTCTCAGTGTTGCGCTCTCCGCAGTGGCGCAGGCCCAACCGCGTACCTATGACCTGGTGATCGCCAACGGTCGCGCGGTCGATCCGGAAACGGGGCTCGACGCCGTCCGTTGGATCGGCATCCGCGACGGGCGCATCGCCGCCGTGTCGGCCCTGCCGCTGCGCGGGACCCAGGTGCTCGACGCGAAGGGGCATGTTGTCGCGCCCGGCTTCATCGACCTGCACGCCCATGGCCAACAGATCGCCGCAGCCCGCATGCAGGCGTTTGACGGTGTCACCACCGCACTCGAGCTCGAAGCCGGGACGCTTCCGGTCGGCAAGGCCTACGACGACGCCGCCCGACTCGGACGCCCGATCAACTACGGCTTCTCGGCGGCTTGGGTGTTTGGTCGTATCGCCGAGAAGGAGCACATGGAGCCCGACGGGGCCATCTCCTATTTCCAGGAAGCGCAGAAGCGCACCGGGTGGCAGTTCTCCGTCGCGGACTCCGCGGAGATCACCCGCATCATGGCGCGGGTGGAACAGGGCCTGAAGGAAGGCGCGCTCGGGATCGGGGTCCTCGCCGGCTACGCGCCGGGCCACGGACGCAAGGAGTACTTCGCGCTGGGGCGGCTCGCGAAGGCGTACAACGTCCCGACCTTCACCCACGTGCGGTAC
>JAEUJK010000325.1 GCA_016794735.1 Gemmatimonadota bacterium
CTGGGCCACGAGAACGGCAGGCGCCGACGCCAATGCCAGGAAGAGTGCAACTCGCGTGAGAATCATGGGGCCTCGCCACCAGGGGCGTGCGCTGGGTGATCGATCAGGATACGTCCCGCGGGATCGTCAGGACAGTGCGCGAGTCGCAGCGATGTCTCCCACGTACGTCGTCGATCAGGGCGAGGCGTCGGGCGTGGCCGGTGGTGCGGACTGCGCCAGCAGTTCCGGCTCGCTGAGTCCGTAGATCGGCGGCGTGGGCACGTCGAGCAGCCCGAGCGTGAAGTACACCTGCCCGCGATGATGCGCCTCGTGTTCGAGCATCGCGCGCAACCACTTCCACGTGGTGATCGGCGCACCAGCCGGTGTCATGACCTTGCCGTCCCACTGCGCCTGGCTTAGCGCTGCAAAGATCGCGCGGGCATCCGCGTGCAGGCGATCGTAGTACGCCATCACGTCGACAAGACCGTCTGCGAGCTCACGACCGTGGCCGGGATAGCTGCTCCGCCTGCCGGATACTGTTTCCCCGTACATCCAACGCTCGATGCCAGCGAGGTGACGCACCTGGTCACCGAGGGTCCACCGCCCCTTCCCCGGCAGCCACTCGAGCGAATCAGCAGGAATGCACGCGATCACGCGCCGGGTGCGCGCGTGCATGCGATCGAGGTACTCGAGGAACGTCGCGTGTTCCGAGAACATGGCTCGTGTGGTCGAGAGCGGAGCGGTCGCGTGATCCAACCTGCCGCGCGGTTCGTGTGGGCTCAAGACCGTGGCGTTATCTGCACCGGATGACGCGCGGCGAGCTGAAGGGCTAGATGTCGACTCCGCTCAACCCGGCAGCACGGAGCACCAGCGAGAGCTGGCCAGCGTGTGGAAGGTCATGATCGAGCAGCCCCCAGATGACCTGCGCCGCCGCATGATACTCGGCGCCCACCTCGGTCATCGCCGTGCCGCGCATGACGAATCGCTCGATCACTCCCCAGCTGAGGTCGAGTCCGGCAACGATCTCGGCGGCACTCCGCGGCGGATCGACAGGTTTCTCCCAGGCGATCAACTGTCGGAGCATTTCGGCGTCGGCGCCGAGCGCGCCGCACGTGTGCAACGCGCGCCCATACACGATGTGTTCGGCGATTTCCCCGGCCGTGCGCCGACCAGGAAGTGGACGGTGCCGCAGTTGCTCGGCCGACAGCGGCGCAATTGCTCGCTTGAGCGCTTTCTGGTAGTCCAGCCAGCTCTGGAAGACGCGTGCTTCGGCGACAGCGGACCTGATCATCAGACGTTACGGCGCACGGATGGTTGATCGTTCACTGGCCCGGAGGAACTGCCGAGCCCACGCGACGGTCCGGCATGATAACGCGTGGTCGCCGCCAGCGACGGGATCTGGTCGGCAGGCGTGGCTTCCGGATCAATGCTCGCAGAGTGCCACGCAGGCCTTCCCTGCCACTGGCGTCGACACGCCCCCTGGGGGACGCCAATCGATCGCCACCGGCGTGTGGCTGGCGTTGTAGCGCCGTGCAGAGCGTGGTGCTGCCATGATGTCCAGCACCGCCAAGGCCGTGAGGATCGCGCTTGTGCCGATGATGACCGCCTGCGTTTCCTCGCCGCCATCACCGCAATCCCCAACGATGGCGTCCTGTCCGCAGTAGCCGAGCGCGAAGATTCCGCCGACCACCATGACCCCGGTACGGCCTAACGTGCCCCAGACGGCACGCCGCTTGTTGTGCGCGTAGAAGTGACCAAGTGACGGCCCGACCACGACGCCGATGAGCGCGAAGCCACCGTTGCGCGTCCCGAGCGCTGCGATACCTGGGGCCAGTGTGCCGGCGAGTGAATACGTACGCGCCACCATCTCCGACTTCTGGGTGGCCTCCTGGGCGAGCGTCGGCATCGCCGCCACGCCGCCAGAGATGAGTGCTGCGACCAGCCGTTGCCACCGCATATGGCACTCCCGCGTAGGGTGTTTAGGGGCACCGACACACCTCCACGTAATGCGGGGGTGAGGCGACAGGCAGTCGTCGGGTGCCCTACGTGGCGTCGGGCATCTCGTTCGCCGGTGCTTGCCGTGCGCCGACGATGACGCACTGGCGACAGACAGAGCGCCCTGTCGGTTGCTGCGGTTTGTCGTTAGTCGGCGTCACTGGGGTCGCAGCCGACCCACATCGGGGCACCGTTCACGCGCAGCAGGCGCCTGCCCGCGCCGGCCCGAACACGGGTCCGATCGCGAGCCCCACTGCAGGGCCTGACGCTGGGTGGAAGGGCGCGCGCCCCCCTGTTGGTGCGGCGCCGGCGCCCTATTGCGCGATCGCCCCTGGTGCCATATACTGAACCATATGGTTCAGTATCAATCATCGCACCTGGACGCCTCGTTTGCCGCACTCTCCGATGCCACCCGTCGTGGCATCCTCGAGCGGTTGGGGCGCGCGGACGCTTCGATCTCTGAACTGGCCGGGACGTTCCGGATGAGCCTCACCGGCATGAAGAAGCACATCGGGGTCCTCGAGCAGACGGGTCTCGTCAGGACGGAGAAGGCGGGCCGTGTGCGGACCTGCACGCTCGGCCCGCGCTCGCTCGACGAGGCGGCGGAGTGGCTCGAACGCTATCGCCAGCTCTGGCACGAGCGCTTCAACGAGCTGGACAAGATCGTCGAGGAGCTGCAGCGGGTGCGGCGCGTCGACGCACCCACACCATGACCACGAGTCAACCCATGAAGAACATCACGACCACCGAACGGACGTCCGACCTCGAGCTCGTCATCACACGCACCTTCAACGGCCCGGCGCACATCGTGTTCGAGGCGTGGACCAAGCCCGAACTGCTCATGCGCTGGTGGACGCCGAAGTCGTTCGGCATCACGTTCGTTTCCTGCGAGCTCGATCCGCGCACGGGAGGCACCTACCGCTTCGTGTTCAGCCATCCGTCGTTCGAGCAGCCGATGGCGTTCTTCGGGAAGTACCTCGAGGTGACGCCCTGCTCGCGCATCGTGTGGACGAACGAGGAGAGTGCCGAGGGCTCGATCTCCACGTTGACCTTCGAGGAAGTCGACGGGAAGACGCGCCTCGTCCTGCACGAGCTCTACCCGTCCAAGCAGGCCCTGGATGACGCGATCGCCTCCGGCAGCACGGGCGGAGCCACCGAACAGCACGAGGCGCTGGACGAGCTGCTCGCCACGCTCGTGGGTTCCTGAGGTTGGCGGCGGACGCGGAGCGCCTGGATCAGTGCTCCGCGTCCACGCTGGCAATTAGAGCTTAGGCTGGATACGGGTCTGCAGGGCCCCAGCCGTCGTCACGGCGCGCGAAACGCCGGGGAGCCGCCGGCGAGTGGCAACACCACATTCACCATCGACATCAGGAACCGACCCGGTTCCTCGAACATGATGAAGTGGGCACTGCGCTCGAACGTGATGAACTCCTTCTTTGGCGCCCGGAGTTTCTGGAAGTAGGCGCGGGCGCCGCGATAGGTCGTCATCAGGTCGTGGCGGCCACCGAAGATCACCACCGGCACCCCGAGCGTGTCCACGATATGCGGCCGCTCGGCGCCGGGCCCGTCCACGAGGTGCCGTCCCATCCAGCCCATCGCCGGCCCCACGTTCATGGCCTCCTCCAGGGTGTAGTCCGGCCCCCACCCGGGAAGTGCGTAGTACAGGTCGAGGCTCTTCTTCCCGTACCAGTTGCCATCGAACTGCGCGCCGTAACGCCGGATCATGTTCATCTCGCGGTAGTTCGGCTTGCGATCGGTCGGCGGGTACGGCGCAATCGAGTCCAGCTGCCGCATCACCGCAACGTCGTTGCGGGCGCGGGCGCGTTGCACGACGTCTTCGTAGATGATCTTCTCGTTGTTCTCGTTGGCCATCTGCCCGACGCCGACGTACACCGAGAACCACTCGGGGTGCATCTGCACGAGCCGTGGACCGATGGATGTGCCGTAGGAGAATCCCATGACGGCCATCTTTCGCGCGCCGAGCTTCTTCCGCAGGTGCTCGACGACGACCGCCGCGTCTTGCGCGAGCTGCTCAGGGGAAAGGGTCGCACCAAGGCGTGCCGAATCAGCAGCCGAGAAGTTCTTGCCAACGCCGCGCTGCTCCCAGTTCACGACGGTGAAGAAATCCTCCCAGGCCTTCTGATACGACCACGTCATGCCCATGAGGGCGCTGCCGGGTCCACCGTGCAACACGAGCAACACCGGGTTCGCCCGATTGAGTCCGCGGATCGAGATCCACTGCTTGCTGCCGTTCACGTCGAGCTGCTCGAGTTCCTCGATGCCTTCGGG